>JAGGZG010000151.1 GCA_021162125.1 Anaerolineae bacterium | reverse complement strand
TATCGGGAGGCCGTCCGTGAACGCTATCGCTTTTACTCCTTCGGCGACGCGATGCTCATACTCTGACGGGTGGTCAGCGTGTGCCTTGCCTCACCGCTCATTTTGTGGTAAGATAGAATCATCTAGTGAACAAGTTGGTCTGAAACTCCATCCCCCAAGTCTCCACCTGTAATGGGCTGGCGAGAGTACGTTCACTCTGATGCGGAAGTATTATCGGGCGAGCCGGTAGTCAAGGGCACGCAGCTCTCCGTTGAGATCTCTCATAAGCCTACTTGTTGCCGGATGGACTGAAAAAGGAGCCGGCTTTGCATCTCTTCGCATCTCTATGAAGTTATCTGGAAGGACGAGGTCGTCGAGAAGATCGCTGACAAGCATGATGTAATGACCGATGAAGTTGAAGATGTCCTGTTCGCAGAACCTCACATCCGTGTGGCCGCAAAGGGACGGGTGAAGGGTGAAAATCTGTACGTGGCTTATGGACAGACAGCGGCAGGAAGATACCCGGTTGTCTTTTTCGTTCGCAAGCATAGAACTGCTGCATTGCCGATTTCAGCCCGCGATATGACTCGATGAGAAACAGAGAAAAGCGCGTTGACCCAATTCCAGAAGAGTTTGCTAGTTACGAAGAAGCTGCCGAGTTCTGGGACACACATGATACGACAGACTACCCGGATGCGTTTCGTACGGTGGATGTAGTCACAGAATTTCGAGGTCGTCACTACGAGGTCGAGATTGACGAGGACGTGGCCAGGCTGCTTCGAGCGAAAGCTCGGCAAAAAGGTGTCACGGTTAGCCGTCTGGTGAGTGATCTTCTTCGTCAACAACTTGCGACTGCTGCTTGAACGAACAACGAACCGTACAACCGTGTGATTGTGGCCCAAGCCATAAATAGCCGGATTGGGAAAGGAGAACCGATCATGAAATGTCCAATCTGTGGCGACGAGACGCCAGATGGAAGTGAATTCTGTGGCACCTGCGGATCACGGCTTGCACCGGTGGCCGATGCCGAGCCAGGTTTCCTTGCCGGCGAAGACCTGCACACGGCCGAGACGATGATCACTGGATCGGTGTGGCCATGCCTGCGAGTAATCTCCGGCATTGCCCAGGGCCAGGAGTTCAAGCTCCAGGGACGCACGCGCCTGGGACGTGCCCAGGATAACGAGATTATCCTGGATGACCCCAAAGTATCACGCCACCACGCGGTGTTCAACCTGGAGGCCGAGGGGTGGATCATCACCGACCTGGGCAGTGCCAATGGCACCTTCATCAACGATCAGCAAATCCTGGAACCATACCGCTTGCAGAACGGCGACCGGATCAGGGTTGGGGACGTGGAGCTGAGTTACATCGAACCTGGAGCCGAGCAACCCTCCGCCCCGGCACACGAAAAAGCAGCGCAGGCTGTGCCGGCTGCACCGGCCGCGCCTGCCGCGCCAGTGGCCGCGCCCGCCAAAGAGAAAGGCGGCATCCCCAAATGGGTGTGGGGTGGCTGCGCAGCACTCCTGGCCCTGGGCCTGCTGATCGCCTGCATAGCGGTGGCTGTCTCGGTCGTCCTCCCGCAGCTCCAATAGGGAGCCAGGTGCCCGGCACTTGTAAACAGAAATTGCCGGGCACCTGAACGCTCAATAGGCCCTGTCCAGTGGATGGGGCCTTTTGCATTTCAGGGCGTTTTGAGGTATCATCAAAGCATCAGGGCAATTGTACCCCCGCTCACGCGCATTCGTCTACCCATCGCGGCTGGCCTGAGCGACGGATTCGGAGGCATTCGTGCACGAGACGCTGGAAGGCACGGTCGAGCGCATCACCTACAGCCACGAGGAGACGGGTTACACCGTGGCCCGCCTGTCCGTGGATGGCCAGGCCGACCTGGTGCCCATCGTCGGCAACCTGCTCAACGTCAACGTGGGCGAGCGATTGCGGCTGGAGGGTTTCTGGACCACCCACGCCCAGTACGGTCGCCAGTTCAAGGTGCTCAACTACAAGACCGTGCTGCCGGCCACCGTGGAGGGCATCCGCCGATACCTGGGCTCCGGGCTGATCAAAGGCATCGGCCCGGTGACTGCCCGCCGCATCGTCAACAAATTCGGAGCCGACACGCTGGAAGTCATCGAGCATACTCCTGAACGCCTGCTGGAAGTGCTGGGGGTGGGCCGCAAACGGGTGCAGATGATCACCCGCGCCTGGGAGGAGCAGCGGCGCATCAAAGAGGTGATGCTTTTCCTGCAATCGCATCAGGTGAGCACCACCCTGGCGGTGAAGATTTACAAACAGTACGGTGACGACGCCATCGCCGTTGTGCAGGAAGACCCCTACCGCCTGGCCCGCGACATCTACGGCATCGGCTTTCTGACGGCGGATAAAATTGCCCGCAACCTGGGCCTGCCCGCCGATTCGCCGCAGCGGGTGGCGGCGGGCATCTCTTACGTGCTGAGCGAGCTGGCCGACGAAGGACACGTCTACGCCCCTCAGGAAAAACTCATCGCCGAGGCAACCAAAATCTTGGATGTCCCGCCCGACCTGGTACGAGAGGGGTTGGAGCGCCTCGAGACCGAGGAGCAGGTACATCGGGAGACGATTGTGTACCAGATAGGGGAGGAAAAAGGGCGCGGGGAGGAAGGGAAACTCAAGGAAGAGCGGGCGGTGTACTTGCTGCCCTTCTACTACGGGGAAGTCGGCGTGGCCAACCGCTTGCGAACGTTGCTCGGCGTGGAACGCAGCCGCCTGAGCTTCTATCGCACAGCCAACTGGGAGCAGGTTTTCGCTCACCTGGCCGACCACTCGCGCCTGCAACTCTCACCGAAGCAGCAGGATGCGGTGCGCACGGCTCTCACTCACAAAGTGACCGTCCTCACCGGTGGACCGGGCACCGGCAAGACGACCACCGTGCAGACCATTATCCGCCTGCTGGAGGCCCGCCGCCGCTCCTACGCGCTGGCCTCGCCCACCGGCCGCGCCGCCAAGCGCCTGAGCGAGACCACTAACCGCCCGGCACAGACCGTACACCGCCTGCTGGGATACTCGCCAGCCGAGGGATTCAAGCGCAACGAGGCCAACCCGCTGGACGTGGACATGGTGATCGTTGACGAAGCGAGTATGCTGGACCTCCTGTTAACCAATCACCTGCTCAAAGCCATCCCCCCGGACGCGCACCTCCTGTTAGTGGGCGACGTGGACCAGCTTCCCTCGGTTGGCGCGGGCAACGTCCTGCGCGACGTGATTGACTCCGGCCAGGCGGCAGTAGTGCGCCTGGACACCATCTTCCGCCAGGCCGCCGATAGCTACATCGTCGTCAATGCGCACCGCATCAATCGTGGCCAGATGCCCCTTTTCCCCAAGGGAGCCAAAGACTTCTTCCTCTTCGTCAAAGACGACCCTGCGGAGGCCGCCGACCTGCTGGTAGACATCATCCAGAACCGCATCCCGCGCAAATTCGGATTTCATCCCCTGGACGACGTGCAGGTGCTCAGCCCCATGTACCGGGGGGCAGTGGGCGTGGCCAATCTCAACGCGCGGTTGCAGGCGGCCCTCAATCCGCCGGGGGCAAACAAGCCGGAGCGCCGGGTCGGAGGGCGGGTGTTCAGAGTCGGGGACCGCGTCATCCAACTGCGGAACAACTACAATCTTGACGTGTTCAACGGCGACGTGGGGCGCATCACGGCCATTGACACCGTAAACCAGACGCTCATCGTGGATGTGGATGGCCGCCTGGTGAAATACGACTGGGCCGAAGCCGACCAGTTGGCCCATGCCTTCGCCATATCGGTGCACAAAAGCCAGGGCAGCGAGTATCCGGTGGTGGTGATGCCGGTGATGACGACTCACTACGTGATGCTGACTCGCCCGATCCTCTATACCGGCGTCACGAGAGCCCGGCAGTTGGTCGTCCTGGTGGGCACCAAGCGCGCACTGGCCATAGCCGTGCGCAACAATCGGGTGATCGACCGCCATTCCGCATTGGACGTGCGCCTGCAATCTCCCAGGCCCTCGCCGACGGCCAGGGCCACACAGCAGCAAGCCCCGGCCATCTGACAGTTGTGCTTCGCGCCGCAATGCGGTATAATATCCTTAAAAGGTGTTGAGTCTACCAACGTTGTGACGTGTGTGTAGACCATACATCCCTGACAGGCGGGCGTCCCGCCAAATGTGCGGTGCGTCTGCCTGACAAACGACCGGTGAGACGTGACGTACACAGCTTCGGGAAAGGGGGATGTTTGCATGGTCTCTGTCGAGTTTCTGAAGAAAATCGCGCTGTTCAGTGGTTTGTCGGATGATGAGATAGCGCGAATCGGTCAGGTGTGCCAGGAGATAGTAGTCAACCGGGGCGACGTGATTCTAGAGGAGAACGCTCCTAGCGATGCTATGTACATCATCCACGAGGGCATGGTCAAGGTGCTTTTAGAGCCAGGCAAGGTGACGCCAGAGGCCCTGGCTGCACCAGCCCCTACGCCGCTATTGTCTCTGGGACGCGGCCAGGTATTTGGTGAGATGGGCCTGGTGGACCGTGGAGCACGGTCAGCGACTGTGCGCTGCGCTGCCGACAACACTCGCCTGTTCGCCATCAACCGTGACGACTTCCTACAACTGTGCGAGGAGGATACGCGCATTGGGTACGTGGTGATGCGCAATATCGCCAAGGATCTCTCCTTCAAGCTGCGGGTGCGAAATCTGGCCTGGAAGTAGTGCCCTGGCGTCATTGCGAGGAGGTATACCGCCATGATCTACAATGTGAGCTACGTTGTGCTGGGGGGAGACCATCCTGGTCAGATGCAGAGTCAGGAAAATTGCCCCCGTGTTGGCGAGAGGATGCAATTGGGCGATCTCCTGGTGGAGATCGTCGAGGTGCGAGAACTCATGCCACCGATGGGCGATTTCGCTTATCTTCACGTCACCTGTCGGCCGGTGCAGGCCGAACAGGAGACTCAGGGCTAAAGAGATGACGTGAAACTTTCCGTCCCTGCATTCCTTTTTATCGGTTACGGCTACGACGCGGGAGTGAGAGCGCGGTCACGATTCAATGGGGGGCCCTCTGGTGGCTGGTGGCATACGTGTGTGCTCACTTGACCGGTCAGCGGCGGGCGTTTCGCTCAGAGGGAGGTAATAGCATGGCTGATACAACACGTCTGTCTGTGACCAATCAACAGGTGATCAACGCCATCTACAAAGCGGCCAAGAGCGTTGGGCGTAACGGATGGGACCTTCTATCACGAGCTGGACTGACCAGCCTGGTACGAGATCGGCAAGGGCTGTATCGCGGGCCAGACATCGAGGCTCTGCCTGGGCTGACGGCGCAGGAGAAAGCACTGGTCCGCGAGGCATTGGGCCTGCCCGCCGAAGTCCCGCAGCCCGAAACACCGCCGCCCGCGGCCCTGCTGACCAATCAACAAATGATCAACGCCATCTACAAAGCAGCCGCCGCCCTGGGAAAGGATGGCTGGGACTTACTGCGTCGCGCAGACCTGGTCCACCTGGTGCGCGACCGGCAAGCCACTTACGAGGGGCCGGCGGTAGATGCCCTGCCCGGCCTATCCGCCGCCGAGAAAGCTCAAGTGAAGATCGCGCTGGGCCTGCCAGCCGAGGTGTCGCCGCCCGAAGAGCCCACGCCTTCCGGCGAGTTCACCCATCAGCAATTGATAAACGCGATTTACAAAGTGGCCAAATCCGCCGGGCTGAACGGATGGAGCCTCCTCCGCGCGGCAGGGCTGACCTATTTGGTGCGCGACCGGCAGGCGGTCTATCGCGGACCGGCGATTGATGATCTGCCCGGCCTCTCGTCCGTCCAGAAGGCACAGGTGAAAGCGGCACTAGGACTGGCAGAGGAAACCGTCCCACCTTCCATCCCACAGATCACCAATCAACAGGTGATCAACGCCATTTATCAGACGGCCCGCGCGACCGGACAGCAGGGATGGACCTTGCTCAGCCGGGCCAAGCTGACGCACCTGGTGCAGGATCGGCAGGGAGCCTACCAGGGGCCAGCAATTGATGACCTGCCGGGCCTCTCTGACGACGAGAAAACCCGCCTGAAAGAGATCCTGGGCTTGCCGGCCGGGGGACCGCCCAAACCTGCGACCGGAGAGACAGAAGTGGCCGCTGGCATAGAGGGCAAGATCAAGTGGCAAGGCCCGTCGCCCAACCAGGAGCCCACGCGCTATGGTCATCCCATTGAGATGATCGTAATGCACTATACCGCCAGTGGCAGCACGGCAGGCACAGTCTCCTGGTTCATGAACCCGGCCAGCAAAGTATCTGTGCATTACGTCGTCGGACGGGACGGGGAGATCGTCCAATTGGTGAAGGATGAATGCCGGGCGCATCACGCCGGACAGGGGCCGCTACCTGGCCAGAGCGAGGAGATAGGAGAACGCCGCCGAAAGCGCAATCGAATTATTCAGCCCAACAGCCGCTCGCTGGGCATTGAAATGGTCAACTGGGGTCCCTTACAGAAACGCGGCGATAAGTACTACACCTGGATGGGCAGCGAGTGCCCCGGCGAGGTAGTGCTCAAGAATGGGACGTACTGGCAGGCGTACACCGACTCCCAGCTCGCCAGCGTGATTCAATTGGTGAGCCACCTATGCCGGAAACACAATATTCCGGCGCAATATCCGCCTCTGGGCCCCGGCACCTTCGATCCTGACGATAAAACGCTGGCCACATTCAAAGGCATCCTGGGCCACAGCGCCCTGGATAACCAAAAGCGGGACCCGGGGCCGCATTTTGATTGGGACCGCCTGTTGGCGGGCGTGCGAGAGAACCTCGGCCAGTCGTAAACTGAGGTACGACGCACTGCCCGGGCATAGCCAGACCTGCGAGCAAGTAGCCCGCCACTGGATCAAGTGAGCAAACTCACCACAGCAGCCATCGCGAAAGGAGATTTCCTCATGTGGTCAGAAAGAGTACTGCCCGTGGGGTTAAGCACCGTGGCTGTTCTGGGGTTACTGATGGCGGGCTGCGCCTCAACTCCTCAGCCGACGACGCTGCCCACCTATACCCCTTATCCCACCCACACCCCGTTCCCCACGCCCACACCCGTGCCAACGTCCACACCAACGCCACTCCCAACCTATATATCAGTAGTTGAGAAATCCGGCCCTCCGCCCGGCGCTGAAGCGCCAGGCTCAGCCGCAGAAGCCTGCTGAAGCAGGCTGCGGTGGCCTCGGAGCCGCCGTCCACACTGGCGAAGGGTGCTTCAGCACTCTTCGCCTGCTCAGCCTGGACGTTCACGTCCAGGCGACACGGCAGCAGCACCGACTTTTCTCAAGTACTGATTATGCCTATCCGTGAAAATCGCCACAACTTTGTGCATTATATCACATTGATAGGACTTTGTCAAACGCCCCCGTAAGTGGGTGCATTTAATTCCGGGGCGAGTTGTTCGTCCAAGCGGCGGGCTCTGAGCCCGCTCTACGGGGGTATCTCTTGTTTCCAAATCGAAATGACCAGCGCAAGTCGTCCTTACTCGCTGCTAGGCAGTTGGAAATCTTGCCCGATGATCAGTAAGATATCCACCTCGCTGGAAATGCCAGATGGGTGCTGGATGTTGCTCTCAGCGACGTGGAAAAGTTGTGCCAGTCGGC
>JAGGZG010000006.1 GCA_021162125.1 Anaerolineae bacterium | reverse complement strand
GACCCCAGGTGACCTGCTATTTGCCCTCGAAACCCCAGTTTTAGCCGGAATTTATCCGGCGCCGTTCTGTAGCCCGGCGATTTCATCGCCGGGCGGGGGCACAAAAGTGTCAACCTATTTCAGCCCACAATTGAACCATCCCCATAAATTAGACGTTTTCGCGTGTGAGTAGTATAATAAGGCCAAATCGGTTGCTCGTGTACGAATGGAGAGATTGAGAAGGAGTAAGTAACACATGGGTAAAGTCAGACGTTTGGTGCTGGACGTGCTGAAACCGCTCGAGCCCACTATCATTGAGCTGGCGGAGCAGTTGAGCGTGCTGCCGGGCGTCGAGGCAGTGAACATCAGCATCTACGAGATTGATCGTCGGGTTGAGAATGCCAAGATCACTATTGAGGGGGGTGACCTTCACTACGATGAGGTGGGGCGGGTCATTCAGGAGAATGGTGGTACGGTGCATTCTATTGACGAAGTGGTCGCTGGCAAGATTATCATTGATGATTCAGCGACACCTCAGGATCCATATCAGGGGTGAGCACCGGCTAGATGAGTCCTTTACGACGATTGGAATATCACATCCGGCGACTGCGGGAGTATGGAGACCTGGCCAACATCGGCGAGATCGCCCGCCGCTATTTTGCCATGAACGCCTTCGATGGCGTGTTGACCATCATCGGTGTCCTGATGGGCAACTACTCTGCCCAAGTGCGCAGCTCTTCCACTGTCCTGGCCACGGGCCTGTCCACCTGCGTCGCTATAGGGATTTCGGGTCTGTGGGGGGCCTACCTGACTGAGTCTGCCGAGCGCAGGCGGGACTTGGCGGAACTGGAAAGCTATACCCTGACAGACCTGAGTCAGACGAAGATCGGCCGGGCCTCGCGGACCGCTGTCGTCATCGTCGCGCTAGTGGATGGCTTTGCTCCTTTCCTCGCCGCGCTGGTGGTGCTCTTGCCTTTCTTCTTCACCACTTTGTGGACAAACATCACCATCAGCTACTACTTCTCCCTGGGGTTGGCCCTGATCGCCCTCTTTGCTCTGGGTGCCTTTCTGGGGAACATCTCCCGTCAGAATCTGATCGTCTCAGGAGCAAAGATGATCGGCGCCGGGTTTATGGCCATCCTGGCGAGTTATCTGCTGAGAGTGGCCGGCGTATAAGAGTAGAGTATCAGTACTTGAGAAAAGTCGGTGCTGCTACCGCGTCGCCTGGACGTGAACGTCCAGGCTGAGCAGGCAAAGAGTGCTGAAGCACCCTTCGCCAATGTGGACGGCGGCTCCGAAGCCACCACAGCCTGCTTCAGCAGGCTTCTGCTGCTGAGCCTGGCGCTTCAGCGCCGGGCGGAGGGCGGATTTCTCAACTACTGAGTATTTCCCACTTGTTGCGGGCGCTAATTGATAGGGCGCAGATTCACGCAGATTTCCGCAGATAGGGCTAAAAAATCAGCGTCTATCTGCGTTAATCCGCGTCCGACTTTGGGGCTTGTGCAGTTGCCCTTCAGGCCACCTCTCTTTCCGCCAGGCGACGGATTTGGCAATCCGTCGCGAGCGTGACAGGCGTCAGGCTGCTCCCGCCCCAGGATATTGAAAAGATACGACTCCGCGACCTTTGCGTGCTCGGCGGTAAATCAAGTCTACGCCGGGGGTGTGATGCGACTTTCCCGACTTCTGACGGCTCTGCCGGAAAAGAAGACACGCGGCGCTCTGGAGGTGGATGTGCGCGGCCTGACCTGCGACTCGCGGCAGGTGCGGCCCGGCGACCTCTTCGTGGCGATAAAGGGGCTGGCCGCCGACGGGCACGAGTTCATCCCGCAGGCCATCGCGCGGGGCGCGGTGGCCTGCGTTGTGGAAAGGGGATCGCTTCTCCCCGGTTCCCTTAACTCCCCTGAATTCCCCTTGATCACCGTTCCCGACTCCCGCGCGGCCCTGGCGTACCTGGCTGCCGCCTGGCACGGCTATCCCGCTCGCCAGATGCGCGTCATTGGCGTCACCGGCACGGACGGCAAGACGACCACCGTCAACCTGGTCCGCTCCATCCTGGGGGCGGCCGGCCACAAGGCGGGGATGATCAGCACGGTCAACGCTCTGATTGGTGACGTGGCCTACGACACCGGTCTGCACACCACCACCCCCGATGCGTTGGACGTACAGCGCTTCCTGGCGCAGATGGTGGATGCCGGCACGGAGTACGCCGTGCTGGAGGTCACCTCCCACGGCCTGGCCCAGCATCGGGTGACGGCCTGCGATTTCGACGTGGCGGTGGTGACCAACGTTACCCACGAGCACCTGGACTACCACGGCACCTACCAGTCTTACTTGGAGGCCAAGTCCCGCCTGTTTCGCGGGCTGGCGACAGCCTTCCGCAAGCCAGGCACCCCAAAAGTGGCCGTGCTCAACGCCGACGATAACTCCTTCGTCCACCTGCGTCCCATACCCGCTGACGTGCACCTGACCTACGGGCTGGACGCCCCCGCCGACGTGACGACCAGCGAAGTATCCTGCACACCTGAGGGCATCACCTTCGTAGCCCACACCCCGCGCGGGGACTTCCCGGTGCGTACCCCGTTGATTGGCCGCTTCAACGTGTACAACGTCCTGGCCGCCATCGCCGTGGGCATTTCGCAGGATGTGCCTTTTTCGGCCATACAACGGGGGATCGAGGCCGTGCGAGGGGTGGTGGGACGCATGGAGCGCATCGACCTGGGCCAGCCCTTCACCGGGGTGGTGGACTTCGCCCATACGCCCAACGCTTTGCAACGCGCGCTGGAGACGGTGCGCGCGCTTACGCAGGGGCGGGTGATCGTGGTTTTCGGCTGCGCGGGGCTGCGGGACAGAAGCAAGCGACCGATCATGGGCGAGATCGCCGGGCGGCTGGCCGACCGGGTGGTGATCACCGCCGAGGACCCGCGCACCGAGGACCTGGATGCCATCATGGCTCAGATTGCGGCTGGCTGCGAGAAAGCGGGGCGACGTGAGGGGGAGAACTACTGGCGCGTCGGCGACCGGGCGGAGGCGATAGACTTTGCCGTGCGCATGGCCCGCCCCGGCGACCTGGTGATCGTCACCGGCAAGGGGCACGAGCAATCAATGTGCTTCGGCACCACGGAATTCCCGTGGAGCGACCACCAGGCGGTGCGAGAGGCCCTGGCCCGCCACTACCCTCCCTCGTAGCGGCGCGGTTGGCCTCCGATGGCGTCGCTCGCCAGGGGCGACGCTGCACACGTCAATCAATGGAGTCCCCCATTGCCTTTTTGTCTTTACTTCACCACCAGCACCGGACAGGGGGCAAACTCAATGACTCGCTCGGTGACGCTGCCGATGAGGATGCGCCGGGGCCCATGGCGTCCCACCTGCCCGATGACGATCAGGTCTACCTCCTCCTCGCGGGCCAGGTTCGCAATTTCGCCATAGGGCAAGCCGTAGCGTATGACCTGGTTCGACGTCAGGTTGGCGTTTGTCGCCAGGCGGGACAGGTAGTTCAGGTAGCGCTGGCCGGTGACCTCCAGTTCGTGTTGTATTTGTTTCGCCATCCTTCCCGACTCGCCAGCCAACTCCTCGACGACGGTGTCGTCTACGACGTAGACGAAGGTAATGCGTGCCCGGTGCACGGCGGCCAGTCGCACGGCCAGCCGGCCGGCCGCCACCGAAGGCTTGGAACCGTCGGTGGGGACCATGATGTGGCGAAAGATCGCCTGTGGTGCCTCTGCCATTGGCTACCTCCCCACGTTAAGTAAAAAAGCGAGGTTACTACTCAGGCCAGCGGTTGAAACCGCGCCTGAGGAGCTAAAGCTGGCTGTCCACCTGCGTGGACAGGCGCGTCCACGCAGGTGGACGCTCGGCTGCAAGCCCTCTAGAGGCGATTTCAAT
>JAGGZG010000069.1 GCA_021162125.1 Anaerolineae bacterium | reverse complement strand
GGGTATAAGGGTGGGTGAGGGTATGGGAGTGAGTGTCGAGGTAGGCGCCGGGAGAGTGGGGAGTGCTGTGCCCAATTCCGGCGTGGCGGGTGGAACTGGCGTCGCAGTCGGAGAGGGGACGCAGGCACTCAAGCCTAAAGCGATTGATAGGAACAGAAATATCCTATACAACGCACTGGCCCTTCGTGGCATTCCTAGTCTCGTTATCAAGTCTACCTCCAATTATCTGGTTAGGAGCCAGTGAATATGCGAGTAGCCAGGAGGCTGCCGTCTTTCTGGTAAAGGCCCAGCGCCTGGATGTACTGGCCAGCGGTGAGGGCCGACAGATTGAATCCCCGTTTTTCATTGAGAAGAGTGTCTGCATTCACATAGACTGGTAATGGAGCTGTCGAGGTACAACCATTGACGCACAGGCTTATACGGTTGTCCTCTCGGTCAACGATCATCCCATAGAAATTGGCAATATTCACCCATATCTTCGTAGCCTCAAATTCCCCTTCTATTATCCCTCCTTTGGGAAGGCCGCGGGCGAAAATGTAATCACCTGACTCGACAGCTTCGAGAGAAGTGATTGTCCCTTTCCAAAGGCGCGTTTTGGGGGTGACGAAGAGGGTGAAGGCTGTTTCCTCGTTCTTTACCTCCAATCTGTCATGCTCGACATACACTACAACCCCCTCCAGAAAGATGGTCTTTTCTTCAGCCGTTGATATAAGGGTGGAGGTACTTCGGCCTATGGAACCGGGCATTTTGCTCATAGCAAGCACACCAGCCCCCAAAGCGACTTGCATCAGGAACTCACGGCGAGATATTCTCGACATCGTTAGCTTCCTCCTCACTTTTTTCTTGCTTACACGTTGTAGAGTTATGCCCATACTCTGACCGGGATCCTGCCCAGGTCAAGGTCTGCGATCTCGCTAAATGCCCGCGGAGTCAAGTCCACAAGCGCGGAGCAATTTGAGCCACACGAACCGCACGCCACTGACATATTGCAGTAGTTTCGTTGATCAGGTCCACAGTCTTTGACAGCGACGGACACTTGCTTTGAATTGCAGCGATTCTCCACTGTAATCGACCAACTGCATTGCTTCCAGGGCAGGGACATACCACATCCAGAATGATCGCAATTCGGATAGCCTGGCCTTTGCAGTTTAGGCCACGCTCCGTGAAGATAACCGCTTGAACAACTACCGCATGAGCCTCCTCCTGTAGGACCACAAGGGCCGTACGCACTTCCGCAGCAGAACCAAGATCCTGTGCCGTAGTACCATTGAGACATTGCCATTGCCCCCTTTCTATTTTGGAGCTTTCCTCGGAATGTTTTGTATTACAGTATACCACAAGTCTCCCGATTTTGCGTGTCAAAATCGGGGCAATTTCGGGGCAATCGAATGGAAGAGCCTCATTGTCGCGCGATCATCCTCTCGGCGGTTGTGGGAGAACGAGTGTCGGGGGGATGGCCCAACGGTAGCCCACGCCACGCACTGTCACCAGATAGCGCGGCTGCTCCGGGTCGGGTTCAATCTTCCGCCGCAGTCGCTTGACACACGACTTGATGGTTTCCTGTCCCCCTGCGGTGTAGTCATACCCCCACACCTCCCGCAGCAGTTCATCGTACCCCACCACCCGCCCTGCATTCCGCACCAGATAGGCCAGCAGGTCAAACTCCAGGTGCGTCAAACACACCTCTTCGTCCCCGCACACCACCCGCCGCGCTCGCGGGTCAAGCAGCAAATCCCCCACCTGCACCGCCTTCGCCTCCCTCAGCCCAAGCTCCACTGCAGCCAGCACCTCCGCTTTGGTGAACGGCTTGACCAGGTAGCTACAGGCTCCCCGCTCTAACCCCGCAGCCTTCGTCTCCGGGCTGGGATAGGCAGTCATCAGAACGACGGATATGCCAGGGTCCAGGTGCTTCAGCTCCGCCAGCAACTCAAGGCCGGACATACCCGGCATGGAAATGTCCACCAGGGCCAGGGAGAAGCTATTCCCCGCTGCCAGGGCGAGAGCCTCCGGCCCGTCGGCTGCCGCCATCACCACGTAGCCCGGCGCGGATAGGAATCTCACCAGGACTTCTCGTATCTCCGGTTCGTCATCCACTACCAGGATCTTCGCTTCCATAAGCATATCTCTCTGTTACTTAGACGTAACTCAGGAGAAAAATGTTCACGGCAGCGAGAATCTGATTCCTTGCTGAACAACCTACGGTGCCCACGCTCCCAGCCCGTTGAAACCATCCTCCCCGGTCAACCGCATCGCCCGGTCGGCGGTCACCTCGACGGCGTAAAGGGCGGAGGGCGGAATGCGGCCACCGGCGGTCAGCTCCATGACCGTGAGCAGCAGCCAGTGGCCATCGGGCGACCAGGCCGGCCACGAAAGCCACTCGTCCACCGCGTTCAGACGAACGGGGTCACCACCGGAGGCGGGCACTACGTAGAGTTCGCGCGGTTCACCAGGTCCTCCAGCGGTAACGAAGGCCAGTTGCCCGCCATCGGGTGACCAAGTCAGCGCGGACAGGGACAGCGGGCTGTGGGTGAGAGCGACTTTCTCCCCGGATTCCAGCGAGGCGCGGTAGATGAGCCCGTCCTGGTCAGAGTAAAAGGCGATCTCACTGGTGGACGACCAGGTGACGTATCGCGGGTGGCTGTCCTCGTACAGCGACATCGGTTCGCCGCCGTCCTGGGACACCAGGTACAGCTTGCTTTCTGGAAACGAACGGAAGAGCAGGTATTGGCTGTCGGGCGACCAGGCTAACTGGTTGACGAGGGCACCTTTGACAATCCGCGTGAGATTCCCGCCGTCCGGGGCGACGAGGTAGACGTCTTCGACGGTGTTGTCCATGCGCATGATGTCCGTCTCGTCGCCGACAGCCCGGCGGGACACGACAAAGGCCAGGCGGGCACCGTCCGGCGACCAGGCCGGAGGCACGAGGGCAAAGGTGGTCATCTCAGGAGGAGTGAGACGCACCTCGCCACTGCCATCGGCGCTGACGAGGTAGAGCCCGTTATCCTCAGCGGAGAGGGTCATCCGCCCGAAGGCCAGACTCTCGTTGAGCCGCAGGAAGGCGATTTGCGTTCCATCGGGCGACCAGACGGGGTAGAGATCGGCGGCGGGATGGCCGGTCAACCGCCGCTGGTGGTGGCCGTCGCCGTCCATCACGAAGATGTCCGGGGTGCCGTCCCGCGTGGAGACGAAGGCGATGCGGTGATTGACGAGGGAGGCCGTTTTCTCCTTTGATGAGGCGGTGGTTAGGTAAAGGGCTATGCCGGCGGTGATGACCACGGCCACCACTGCCAGACCGATGAGTATGCGGGTGAACTCTGGTTTTCGCATTGTCATTCCTCCTGATTCACTCAGACGACGAACCGGACCAGCGGGCAAAGGCAATCGCTTCTGGATTCTTCTGGTTGGGGTCAATGACCTCGGGTGCCTCGCAGAGCGCCTCGAACCACAAATCCGCCGGCACATTCCGGTTGAAATGGATGTAACTGCCCTGCCACGTCTCCAGTTCATTGGCAGTGCCGATGACCCAAACGGTGACGTGCACGTAGCCAACCGGGACGTGGCTATTCTGATAAGCTTCCTTCGTCACCTGATAGGCCAGTGGCACAAGCTTCTCTTGGAGGCCAATCTTGCTGGAGAAGGTGCGGAATTCGAGTTCCACGCCGTAGTGCTTCGTCAACAGCAGCTTTTCGATGCGAAATCGCTCTAGCACGCACCCGTGCTGTTCGGCGAGTTCCTGCGAGGTGTCGCTGTATTCGTCCACGAACCTCCCCAGGTCGTCCGCGTGATCGCTTACCTCGGGAGGTGGGGAGGGCTTTTGTAAATGGGTCTGGCAGCCGGGGGCTGCCAGACAGATGCTGAGACTCAGCCATACCAGGAACAACGATGTTTTCTGACGAAGGGTTTTCACCGATTTTCACCTCCGAGTTTGAAAGCGCCGAGGGCCGCCAGATCGAGGGATGGGGCAAGTCCGTGGAGAACGCTTCCCACGTCTTGTCTGAAGGCGCATGAAAGGCGAAACCCCCGGTGCGCATGTGGGTGAAATGCCTGGTCCAATAGCCGGCCGGAGCTACAAAAGTAGAGTTGACCCACTAGCCGCCTGCTGGCATGGAACAGCTTATGCAGCCCCAATAGAACCAGTCGCACTCCCCACAACATTCGTAAAGCGCACAGTAGCAGACTTCGCAGTAGCATTTGTAAGCCCAGACGTGCTGTAACTCATGACCGCAACTTCCACAGTCCTCGTAGCCATATCCAAATGTTAGCCAGGTCCAGCAACTTTCTGGTCCCGGGTCCGGGGGCTTGGCCAGAACCGGTCTGGGCATGATCAGGCTGGCCATGGCTAATGCGAACGAGACTACCAGCATCACCACCAGGACGCCCATGACCACTCTCTGCATTCTACCACGCCTCAACACTTTTGTCACCTCCTCATCTAGCTCAGATTTCTCCACCCTCATTGTACATTGCATCACCTCCCTCCCATCATTCACTACCAGCCCCGACCAAATCCTCCAAACGTCTTTTTGTCATTGGTCATTCACTCATTCTCCACCCGCCCATCCCGCAGGCGCACCACCCGATCCGCCTCCCCTGCCAAGGCCTCATTGTGCGTCACCAGCACCACACTCACCCCTCGCTCGCCGTTCAAGCGTCGCAGCAGAGCCATGATCCCCGCCCCGGCTTTGCTGTCCACGTTGCCCGTCGGCTCGTCGGCCAGGATCAGCCTCGGAGTGTTGACCAGCGCCCGGGCAATGGCCACCCGCTGCTGTTCCCCACCGCTGAGCTGGCCGGGCAGGTGATGGGCCCGCTCAGAGAGGCCCACCGTCTTCAACAGCTCCTGCGCCCTCTCTTTGAGATTGAACTTCAACCCCCGCTGATAAGGGATCAGGGGTAGCATCACGTTCTCCAGCGCGGTCAACACCGGGATCAGGTTGAACAACTGGAACACAAACCCGATCCGCTCTCGCCGGAAGTCGGCCAACTGATTGCCGCGCAACGCGCTCACCTCCACACCGTCCACCACCACCCGTCCCGCCGTGGGGGTATCCAGGGTGCCGATCAGGTTGAGCAGAGTGGACTTGCCCGACCCCGAAGGGCCGGTGACGGCCAGGAACTCGCCTCTTTCCACAGCCAGGGAGACCTCCCTCAGGGCGACGACGCCGACCTCCCCCATGCGATACTCTTTGGTTAGGTCCTTGGTGATAATGACTTGGTCGTTGGTTGCCATCTGTCTTACCTCCATCGTCTTCCCCTATGGTCAAAAACTGCCTATCACTCATATCGCACCGCCTCCGCCGGGGGCACACGGGCAGCCTGACGGGCCGGATACCAAGCTGCCACTGCCCCCACCAGCACCGGCACGCCCAGCGCGGGGAGCGTGACCCACCACGCCTGCGCGGGGAGCCCCTGATACAGCAGTCCGTAGGCCGCTAACCCTGCCAGCCACCCCAGCACCCCGCCAGCCAGCCCCAGCAGCAATCCCTCGTGCACAAAGAGACTAGCCACCTGCCGGTCCCGCCAGCCCACCGCCTTCAGCACCCCTATCTCTCGCCGCCGGGCCAGCACCTCCTCGATCAACGCATCGGCCACAGCCAACGCTGCCACTCCTAACACCACCGCTGTCATCCCGTAGTGATAGCCCTCGATGTGTAGCAACAGATACTCCCCCAGCAGCGTCCCGCTCAGGTAACCCCGCGTCCCCAGCATTGCCATGCCGAAGAGCGTCACCAGCCCGGCGGCCACTGCCATCGCGGCCAGCGCCAGCCCCAGCCGCGCCCGGCGGCGCCACAGTCCCCGCAGGACGTAGTTACCCAGGCCCGGCCGCCTAGCTGACAGCGCTCCACCTGTCACCTCGCCGCGCTGCAGCACCGCAGCCGGCGGGGTGCGCGTCACCAGCAGGGCCGGAATCACTGTCCCCAGTAGGCATAGCCCCAGCCCTGTCGGCGGGATCAACGCCGCGTTGGCCAGCGGCAGCCGCAATCCCAGGAGGGCCGCCACCCCCACCGCCAGCAGGAGTCCCAGTACGCCAGCAAGGAGCCCCACCAGCGCCGCCTCGATCAGCAGCGAGCGGAGCACGGTGGACGAGCGCCACCCCAGGGCCTTCTGCAGCGCCACCTCCCGCCGCCGCCCCAGCACGCTCATCAGCGAAGTGTTCAGGATGTAGAGGCTGCAAGAGACCAGCATCACGCCGAACAGCACCAGGTTGCCCCGTTTGACCTGGCGGCCGATGGTCAGGTTGACTCCCTTCTGAATCCACTGCTCCTCCACGTAGCCCAGCGGGGGGACGTTCTCGTAGCCGGGGATGTGCACCAGCAGGCGGCGCGGGGAAGAGCCGACCACCACGTCCACCTGCAAGCCGGTGCGGGCCACGATCTCAGCAGCGATGGCCTCGATCCGCGCCTGAGCCTCGGGGCTGTAACGGTCAATGTGCCCTACCCGCACCCGCACCGCGCTGATGGGGTCCACGGCGTTGAACAGCTTCGCCGCCTCCAGGGTGGTCAGCAGCAGCGGCGGGCGTTGGATGTAGCCCTCGGGGTTGAGCGTGGGGTGGACTTCTACCGGCGGCTCCACCGGCGTGCCGCTCTCGTCGTAGCGCAGGGTGACCAGCGGTGGGTAGTAGGTCTCCAGTGGCACGTAGACCAGCTCTTCGGCCAGAGGGGGCAGTTCCTCGATGTCGAAACCGCCGACGATTACCCCCTCGATCTGGACCTGATCCCCTTCCTGTACGCCCTCCAGTGGCCGTCTCGTGACGGCCCGGAAGCACACCTCCGGTGTACGGGTAACCCCGGATCCAGGCGCCTCGATCATGCCCTGAGGCCTCACCTCTAGCACGGGGGTCGAGGCGGGCCAGGGGACCTGGATTTCCGCGTACTCGGGCATTGCGGGCAGGGCAGCATAAGGCAGAGGTGCGAACGCCGCTGACCTCAGACTCACGTTGGCCGTCCATGGGAAGAGGAACACACTCCCCCAATGTGGCAGCCACTGGTAAATCTCCGCGTTGGAGTACTCGACGGTGCCGGCCCTTTCGACGGGGAGGGTCACTAGATACTGCACTCCTCCACGCGCCAATACCTCCTGGAAGGTATCCCCGTCTGCTGGTAGAGCGACGCGCCACACGTCCCCACGCACCTCAGCCTGTACGTAGCTGTGGCCGTTGAGCAGAATGGGGACGTGATAGTCGTGGATCATTCCTCCAATATCCGGGAAAGGGTGGGCGTCACCACGCGGCACGTCGCTGGCGCGGAAGTACGAGCGCACTGTCACGGCTCCATCCAACCCCACGAGCGCCGCCTCCTGCTCGGGGTCAATCGCCGCCAGCAGAATGGGCAGCCCGTAGCTAAGGGGGGCCACCAAACGGGCGGTCTCATCCAACTCCTCGAGTGAGATAACCGTCAAGCGCCGGGCAGAAAGGTCTGCTCTTTCCTCGCACGAGAGAGGAATGCTTTCGGAGGCCAGGAGCAGATACCGGCGCAGGGTCACCTCGTGCTGCCGCAGGCCATCGTCCACGGCCAACGTGATATCCACCCGATAGAAGCCTGGTTCCTCGATGCGGGAGGCCTGGCGCTCGAAGCCGAATGGGATATGCATGTCGAAGTAGGAAAGCATGGCGATAGGCGCGGCAACCTCCACACCGGGGATGCGTTTGATGGCCTCGTACTGTTCGAAAGTGATGCCGCCCGGGATGCCGCTGAGGTGATTGGCCTGCACCAGGCCGTATTTCTCCTCGATGGTCGAGCGGGTGGCCGGGGGCCGGACCAGGACGTCGTAGGTCGTGCGCCAGTATTGGGCCAGGTCCTCATCCACGATGACCTGGACCGTCTCGGCGGCGGAGGTCAGCAGGCCAAAGGCCCCGCTCACCACCAGCACGCCGATGAGTAACAGCAGGCTGCGTACGCCGCGCCCGCGCAGAGAGCGCCAGATAAAGGTAAACATTGCCTATGCTCCTCACGCAACTGATCAGAGACAGAGAGCCCTTTCGACCCAAGGGCAAAAAGGGCTCTCCAGCAGATTCAACTGCGGCGAATCATCAACTCTTGCCCCTACCACCAATGGCATTGCCACCAACAACACGGGTCGCAGTACTGACACATCTGGGGATAGGGTTGGTAACAGCAATATTCCCAGTATCCCTGGTGTCCGTTCCATTCGCACGGGGTATAATCCGTAGCGCACATAAAGTAGGAACATATCTCCTCGGGTTCTACTCCATCCCTTCCACCACCCGATGCGGACGCTACGATGGGTGCAAAGGTTCCGACCGCCAGCAGGAGTGAGGCCACCAGCATTACGGCCAGGATGCCCGTCAGCCACTTCTGTCGCTTCATCGCCATTCACCTCCCTTCCACTTGGATTTCTCAGTCATCTCAGCAAGCACTTTACTACCTCATTCGTACATACCACCACCTCCTTGTTTCACTCCCTGCTACCCGTCGCCAACGCCTCCAGTTGCTCCAGCGTACCGGCAAAGCCCACGTTGGCAATCACGCCCTCCCCGTTTATCACGTAGAAGAACGGCGTCCCTGGCACCTGGTATTCCCTAGCGACTGTGTCTTGCCAGGTCAAGATGGGGAAACCAAACCCCTGCTCCTCCATCAGTTGCCGGTTCGCCTCGACGGAGCTCCGCGAGATCATCACTACCTGCACATCCCTTTCGCGCTCGCTGAAGGCTCTCAAGTTGGGATACATCTCGGTGCAGGCTGGGCATTGGGTCGAGGAGAAGACCAGCAGCACCTCTCGACCGGCAAAGTCTTCCAACGAGACCATCCGACCCTCTGTATCAGGCAAAGTGAATTGTGGGGCTTTGGTGCCGATTTCCAACCCCTGCGGTCTGCTGCTCATGGCCTGCAACGGCTGCAAGGCCGCCAGCACTTCCTGTTGCAACTGGTTCATGCGCAGGAAGAGGCCAACGTTGGCGATCATCAGCAGAACGACGACGCCCATCAGCATCAGCAGCAGAGTGTCTGTCTTTGTCCTGCTTTCTGCTGGCTGTGTTTCGACACTTTCGATCACCCGACCAGTGCTTTGCACTTCTTTCGCCATTTGTTCCCCCTTGCCTGTTACCGCCACTCACAGTAGAGGTCGCAGCAGGTCGCAGGCAGGCAGTCCGGATGGTTGCAGCAGTGGTAGCACCAGCGTTCCCCGGCCGGATACGTGCCGCGATACACCCACCAGCAGGCCGTTTCCGGTGCTATCTTCCCTGCTTTTGCCCTCGCAGCGAGAGTGGTAGAAGTGACCACCAGCGAGAGAAGAAACAGTCCAACGAGTAGCAATAGAGACATTTTCTTGCTCACAACAGTTCCTCCCTTCTTACTCATCGAATAGCGAGATGGCGACGTTTTGCATCTCCGTCAGCGGCAAAGTGCTGTGCAACACAAAGACCATGTCCTCGTCTTCCCAGATGAGCAGATTCATCTGCTTATCCGTACCCCATACGGCACGGCGCCCTTGCAACTCAATCTCCTGTATCTCTCCCGGATAGTCGGCGTATTCGGCTACTTTCCCTGCCAATGATGATTGTGAGAGGTACAGGAGTTCTATACCACGATCCTCCGTTTCCCGGCGATACCCCAGTCCCACGCTGGAAGCGTCCGGCACCTGCACCCCCTCCAGCCGGAAGCCCGGCGGCAGGTAGGCCGGCTCGCGGATGGGGAAATCCACGTGTCGTTGCGCCTCTGCCACGGTGGCATAGGTGGGGACCTCGGAAGGCGGCAATTCCCAACGTCTTTCCGGCTTCACTTCTCGCACGCCGATATGTTCCAGGTAGATGACGATCCCCTCCCAGGCCGCCACCAGGCTTCCACGTGCCTGTAGCAGCGTCAGCCCACTCAGACAAAACAGGAGAAGTGCGGCCATGACCATCACGCGGCGTCTGGGGTACAACTGGGCACTCCTTTGACTCCTGACTTCACCGCTCAGGCCCAGGCGGTGCATCACCTTCCGCTTCAGCCCATCCCGGAAAGCAGGTCGCGGAAACGGCTTGCTGCGGGCCAGCATCTCCGCGAATTCCAAAGTGGCCCGGTACTCCTCGCTGACGCTGTTACACGCCTCAGCCGTCTCCCCCTGCAATATCTGATCCAGATTTTTGGAGAACTCCTGGTCAATGTCAATGGTGGGACGTGTTCTCATTTTTTCTCCTCCTCCATTCCTCTTCTGAGCTTGATCATGGCCCGGTGTAAGGCAGAACCCACAGTGCTCTCTTTCATCCGCAATACCTTGGCAATGCGCCGGTTGGTCAGACCAAAACCAAATTTCAGAGCTATGATCTCCTGTTCCCTCTCCGGGAGGGTCTTGAGATGGGCACGAATCTCCTGAACTCGCTCCTCGCGCAGCACCCACTCCTCGGGCAGGGGCTCGTCTGAGACAGGGGATGCAATCTCCTCCAGGGGTAGATGCCGGCGCAGGCGCTGTTTGCGGTAGTGGTCAATCACCGCGTTGCGGGCAATGCGCCACAGCCAGGCGGCGAAACGAGACTCATCGGATTGGAAAGTCTCGATTTTCGCCAATACGCGCTCGAAAATGGCCGCGGTCAGGTCTTCGGCCTCCGCTGCACTGTCCACCCGATAGCGCACGTAGGCATAGACCTGAGATACGTAGCACTCGTAGAGTTCCTCGAAGGCCAGCGTCCTTTCTCTCTCCCGCTCCCGTTCCCGCCCGCTCTCAAGCCGATGCAGAACCCTTTTGCGCACGAATTGGGCCATTCTCCTTGCTCCTGATAATATATAGACGTATGAGAACGAAAAGTATCCCTGGACATAAACAAACCTCCAGGGTCAGAGAGACCCCGGAGGTTCTGGCGGCGATTGGAGTGTGTGATCTGTGGATCGGGCAGCGCGTGAGCCGCCGCCCGACACAGGCAGGACCCGCCTCGCAAATCGCCACGATAGGGCGGTCGGCTTTACGCGCTCGTTAGGTGTGCCTCCGAACCACGCCAAGAACACCTTGAGCAGCGCGCCCCCTAAGAACAATCTCGGCTATTCCTTCCGCAAATACCCCTCCCGTTTCCTCGCCGCTAAGGACACCTTGTTGCTCGGACCATCACCCCGCGCCACCGTAACCCCCACACTCTCGCCGACCGCTTCCGCGATCTCCGCTACATCTCTATGTGTGAAGCCAGGACAGAGCAGGACAGAGTCAATGTCCTCCTTCTCAACAAACTCTTTGCATACCTCCAGCGCTTCTGCCTGACTCCTCACCACAACGGTGAATAGCCGATACTTCCCCGTGTCGATAACGCTCCTGTGTTCCTCCTTATCTGCATCAGGAGCATGAGCGAGAAAAAGCACCTTGAACGCCACGGTTGTCCCTCCTCGGATAAAATATCTCTAACAACTACTTGCACGTTAACCATCGCATAGCGTACTTGCGGTAATCGGGCATCCCGGCGACAATTGTCCCAGGTCCGGCGTGGGCCGGACTGCAGGCTGACCAGGCAAGGCTGAGCCTCCTTGCCGGACCGGCACTGACCAGGTGTCGGTCACGTCTTGATAAGTTTGCCTCCCGGTCTTGCTGGGGATCAACGTCTGTAGAGTGCCCGGGTTTCCGGCGAAATCTACGCTTCCAGCGCCTCGATGATGGCTGGGATGACCTCTTTGGCGTCGGCGACGATGCCCACGTCGGCCACCTTGAAGATGGGCGCGTTCTCGTCGCGGTTGATGGCCACCACGAACTTAGCGTCCTGTATGCCGAAATAGTGCTGAATCGCGCCGGAGATTCCGCAAGCAATGTACAGGTCGGGCCGCACGGTGGCTCCGCCCATGCCCACCTGTTTCTCCTCGTCAATCCAGCCCTCGTCCACTGCGCCGCGCGAACCGGCTACCTCGCCACTCAGGGCAGCGGCCAGTTGCTCCACCAGGGCGAAGCCCTCGGCGTCGCCCATCCCCCGCCCTGCCGAGACGATGATCCGCGCTTTGGGCAAGGGCACGGGCTCGCGCTCGGCCTCAGCGACGACGTTCAGCACTTTCACCCGGGGTTGCGCACCGTCCAGGTCCACGGCCACGGTCTCCACCTCGGCACTGCGGTACTCATCGCGATAAGGCAAGCCAAAAACACCGGGTTGCACGGTGACGATCTGCGGGTGCACCTCCGGCGAGAAAGCGACGACCTCCGAGTACTCCCCATCATAAACTGGCATGGTGCAAACCAGCGTGCGCTGGCTGGCGTCCAGGGTCAAGCCAGTGCAATTCGTGAGCGCCACCGCGTCCAGTCGCCGGGCCAGGCGCGGAGCCAACTCGCCGCCCACGTCCGTCGCGCCGCAGAGCACGATCTCCGGCATTTTCTCGGCGAAGAGATCACCCAGGGCTTTGATGTAAGGCTCCAGCGCGTAGTCCTTCAGCGCCGGATCGTCGAACAGGAACACTTTGTCGGCCCCGTGGTAGATCAACTCCTGGGCCAGGGTTTCGTCCCCGCCGACGAGCACGGCCATCACGTAGGCCCCCAGCGTCGAAGCCAACTGCTGGGCCTGGTTCAGCATCTCCAGGGTTACCGGGGCCAGCTCGTCGCCCACTCGTTCGGCCACCACCCAGATGTTGCGGTACCCCTCGCCCTCCTCCTCGACGACGACTTCCTCCTCGCCCATAAGCATTTGCAGGTAGTCTAGGTCCATAATTGTGTACCTCCTCGTAAGAGAGAAGTCAACTCGTCAACTCATTGCCTTACTTAATGACGTGCTGAAGCCGGAGTTGCTGAACCAGGTCGGCAGCCACGTCCTGCGGGGAACCCGTCAGCCGCTCGCCCAGTGTACGCTCCGGCGGGAAAGTCCGGCCCCGCCCCTCGGTGAGCGGTTCCAGGTCCGCTGCATCCAGGCCCAGGGCTTCAGCACCCCAGGTGGTTACCTCCCACTCGCGGTAAGCGGCCATGATCCGTCCGCCGTGCGGGTAGCGGGGCTTGTTGGCCCCGGGAGCCACGGTCAACAGGACGGGCGGGGCGGCCTCCACCTCGGCGTAGCCCGTGCCCCAGTCGCGTTTCGCCCGCAGGGCACCGTCGCTGACGGTCGCTTCGCGCACGTTGGTCACCTGGGCAATGCCAAAGTATTCCGCCAGCCAGGGGCCAAGCTGCGCGTCGCCGGTGTCCAGGGTCTCCTGGCCGGTGATGATCAGGTCGAAATCGCCGATCTTCTCAATGGCTTTGGCCAGGGCCTTCGCCGCACCGGCGGCATCCGTTTGGGCCAGGGCTTCGTCGGTGAGCAGATAAGCCGCGTCGGCACCCAGGGCCATTGCCTCGCGCAGGGCGTCGTCCACCCTCGGTTTGCCCACCGCTACGGCGATCACCTCCGCGCCGCCGGTGTCCTTGATGCGCAGGGCGACCTCCAGCGCGTTTTTGTCGTTGGGATTGATGATGTACTCCTCGCGGTTGACGAAGATACGCTCGTGACGGCGGCTGACGGTAAACCCTCGGGGATCGAGAATCTGTCTGATCGGGACAATGATTCGCATATCCGAACTCCTTAATCAATGACAAATGACCAGGTCAATGACCAATGAGCCAATGACCAGAATTTGGGGTTTGGGTCATTGGGATTTGGCCATTGAGATTTGATCTACGGTGCAATGCGCAGCCCCAGCTCGCGGAATAGGTTGGAGGCGATGACGATGCGCTGTATCTCGTTGGTGCCCTCAAAGATTTCGGCGATGCGCGCGTCGCGGAAAGCGCGCTCCATCCAGAACTCGCGGCTGTAGCCCATTCCACCGAAAATCTGCAGCGCCCTGTTGATGCAACGTGAGGCCACCTCCGAGCCGTAGAGCTTGCACATGGCCGCTTCTTTGATGTGCGGCTGGCCGGTGTCAATCAGCCAGGCGGTGCGATAGACCAACGAGCGCAGAGCCTCGATCTCAGTGGCCATGTCGGCGATGGCGAAGTGGACGGACTGCTTCTGGGCGAGGGGCACGCCGAACTGGGTGCGGGCCTTGGCCCATTTCATCGCCGCTTCCATCGCCGCCTGCGCTCCACCCAGGCAGGCTGCCCCCAGGCTGGCCCGCCCGATGTCCAGCGTCTTCATGAAAGTGATGAACCCCGCGCCGAATTGGCCCAGCACGTTCTCTTTAGGTACGGGGCAGTCCTCGAAAATCAGCTCTGCCGTGGAGCTGCCCCGGATGCCCATCTTATTCTCCAGGGTGCCGATGCTGAAGCCGGGAAATTCTTTTTCCACGATAAAGGCTGTCACTCCACCCCGCGCCCCCAAGGATGGATCGGTCACGGCCATCACGGTGATGATATCGGCGATATCGCCGTTGGTGATAAAGCATTTGGAACCGTTGAGCACATAATAGTCGCCATCGCGCACAGCGCGGGTCTTGATGGCCGCTGCATCCGAGCCAGCCTGAGCCTCGGTGAGGGCAAAAGCGGCGATTTTCTCCCCGGAAGCCAGGGGCTTGAGGTACTTCTCTTTCTGCTCCTCGGTGCCATCCAGGTAGATGGCCATCGCCCCGATACCGGTGTGTGCGCCGATCACGGTAGCAGTGGAAGTGCAGACCTTGCCCAGTTCCTCCATGAGGATGCAATAGCCGGTCTCACCCGCGCCACTGCCGCCATACTTGCGTGGGAAGGGCACGCCCATCAGACCTAGCTTGGCTGCTTTCTTGATTGTCTCAAAAGGCACTCGGTGCTCGGCGTCAATCTTCTTGGCCAGGGGGCGCACCTCATTCTCGGCGAACTCTCGCACCATGCGGCGAAATAGCTCGTACTCTTTCGGGAAAGTGAAGTCCATAGGGAACCCTCCTTAATCGAACAGCCTGTTTGCCGACCCGCCCTTCCACCCTCCCAATCTTCCATTCTTCCAATTCACTCTGGAAGGTTGGAAGCATGGAAGGATGCTCTATGGCTTGATCTTTAACCCGGCTCTGTCGTAGAGGTCGCGGGCGATGACGAACCGTAGCACCTCGTTTGCCCCCTCGATGATGGGCAGAGCGCGGGTGTCGCGGTAGATGCGCTCGATGGCGTATTCTTTCATGTAGCCGTAGCCCCCGTGCACCTGCACCATGCGGTTGGCAATGCGAAAGGCGGCCTCGGAGGCGAGGAGCTTGGCGGTGGCTGCCTCACGGCTGAAGGGCTCTCCCTGGTCGGCCAGCCAGGCGGTGTGGTAGACCAGCCAGCGCAAGCCCTCGATCTCCGCCGCAGAATCGGCGACGAAGTTCTGGATGACCTGCTTGAGGGCAATAGGCCCGCCAAACTGAATGTGCTCCATAGAGAAAGCTATGCCCTCGTCTACGGCTCGCTGGCAGGCTCCCAGGGCGACGGCGCTCAGGCTCAGACGGGCCACGTCCAGGGCCCGCAGGGCGATCTTGAAACCCTTGCCCTCCTGGCCCAGCAAATTGGCCGCCGGTACGCGGCAATCGGCCATGTATAGCGGGGTGATGGTCAACCCACGCAGGCCCAGGGTCTTCTCGCGGCGGCCCACCTTAAGACCGGGGGTGTCCTTTTCCACAATGAACGCGCTGATTCCCCTGGCCCCCGCGCTCGGATCCGTCTTGGCGAAAACGACGAACAGCCCGGCAATACCCCCGTTGGAGACCCATATCTTGTTCCCGTTGAGCACGTACTCGCCGCCGTCTCGCACCGCCGTACTCTCCAGGGCGGCCGCGTCCGATCCGGCGGCGGGTTCGGTGAGGGCGAAAGCGCCGATCATCTCTCCAAAAGCCATCGGCTCCAGGTACTTTTCGTGCTGCTCTGCCGAGCCAAAGTCGAGGATGGTCTTGCCAGCCAGTCCATTGTGCACGCTGATGGTCATGGCCGTGGTCACGTCCGCCTTGGCCAACTCCTCCAGCAACACGACGTAGCTGACGAAGTCCAGGCCGACTCCGCCCTGCTCCTCAGGGAAGAGCGCCCCCAAGAAACCCTGCATGGCAGCTTTCTGCAAAACTTCCAGCGGCGGTTCTTCCTGCTGGTCAGTATGTTCGCCAATGGGTTTGACCTCTTTCTCGGCGAAGTCGGCGAACATTTTCTGGAACATGCGTTGTTCGTCGGTGAGTGTAAAATCCATAATAACCCTCCCGCAGGTCAAGGTGACGGTCACCTCGCAGGTGACCGTCACCTTACCGTCACCTTACTTGTCCTTGAACTGCGGCCGGCGCTTCTCCAGGAAGGCGCTCAATCCCTCGGTCATGTCCTCGCTGCCTTGCAGCCCGGTGAACTGCTTGGCCTCGACCCACATGGCCTCGTCGATGTTCGTTTTCTCCAGACCCTCGTTTACGGCGGTGATGATGGCCCCCATAGCCAGAGCGCTCATATTCGACAGCACCCTGGCCAGGCGCTTGGCCTCGCGCACCACCGAGCCCACGGGCACCACCTTGTTCACCAGGCCGATGCGGTACGCTTCCTGGGCCTTGATGTTATTGCCCGTCAGCAGTAACTCCAGGGCCTTGCCCTTGCCCACGATGCGCGGCAGACGCTGAGTGCCTCCCCATCCGGGCATGATGCCCAGTTTGATCTCCGGCTGGCCGAACTGCACGCTATCCTCCGCGATGCGGATGTGGCAGGCCATAGCCAGCTCGTTGCCCCCGCCCAGGGCCACGCGGCCATTGATGGCGGCGATGACCGGCTTTTTGGAGGCCTCGATTTTCTCGAAAAGCTCCTGGCCCTGGCGGAGAAAGATTTCGCCCTCTTTTGGATCATCTTTCACCGCGAAAATCTCGTTGATGTCCGCTCCGGCCACGAAGAACTGGCCCGCCGCAGTGATGATGATCACCTTCACCTGCTCGTTGGCCGTCACCTCGTCAAAGGCTGCGTCCAGCTCGTTGAGCACCTGCTTATTGAAAGCGTTGGCCGGTGGATGATCAATCGTCAGAATGGCGGTGCGATCCTCGATGGTAACGTGAATGTACTGGTACTCGCCCATGTTTCGCTCCTTTCGTCAAAATCTGCAAATCTACAAATCTGCAAGTCTGCAAATCTACAAATCTGCAAGTCTACAAATCTGCAAGTCTGTAAGTCTGCAAGTCTGCCGATTTGCTCGATTTGCCAACTCGCTACACCGTGTATTCTTTAAACCCTCGTTTGGTCTTCTTGCCCAACTCGCCGGCCTTGACTTTCTTCACCAGGATGTCCGCCGGCTTGAAGCGCCGGCCCAACTCTTTCTCCAGCGCCTGCAACTTCTCCAGGACGACGTCCAGGCCCAGTTCGTCCGCGTACTCCAACGGGCCCATGCGCACCAGCTCGCCGTCCCTGTTGACTTGCATCCCGATGCCGGCGATACAGGCCATGTCAATGTCGTTCACATTGGCGATGCCCTCTTCCACGCACATGAAAGCCTCGTTGAGCATGGGCATCATCAGCCGATCCACGCTGAATTTGGTGCCGGTTTTGACCTTACCCTCCTCCTGCAGCTTCTTGATCAACTCGTCAACGGCCGCCGAGTGACCACCGCCGGGGTAATCGTACCAGCCAGCGCCGACTTTCTCGCCGAAGCGTCCTGCATCGAATATCTCTTTGAACAGCGCGGCGGCTTCCATGCGGTCGCCGTACTTGCTGGACAGGTACTCGCCCACGTGGTAGCACACGTCGTTGCCCAGCATGTCCATCAGAGTAAAAGGTCCCATCGGCCAGCCAAAGCCCTCGCGGCCCATCGCTTTGTCTATCTCCTCGGTCGTGGCCGCGCCCTCCTGCAAAGCTATCACTGCCTCGTTGAGATAGGGCATCAGCAGGCGGTTGACCAGGAAGCCGGGGCATTCTTTGACGATCACCGGTATCTTGCGCAACTCCTGCGCGAACTGTTCTACGGTGTCAATGGTGTCCTGGTCAGTCTCGCTGCTGGGGATGATCTCCACCAGCTTCATCACGTGGGCCGGGTTGAAGAAGTGCATGCCGATGACCTTGTGTGGTCGTTTGGTGGCGGAGGCCATCTCGCTGATCGAGAGCGCTGAGGTGTTGGAAGCGAAGATGCAGTCCGGGTTGCACACCTCGTCCAGTTCCTTGAACACCGCTTGCTTGATTTTCATATTCTCTGGCACGGCCTCGATCACGATGTCCACATCGTCGAAGCCGTCATAAGTCAGCGTGTACTCGATCAGGCCCAGTTTCTCCTCCATCTGACCAGGGGTCATCTTCCCTTTGTTCACCCGGCTCTGATAGATACCCTCCACGTGTTTGCGGGCCAGTTCTAATTGCTTTTCGTCAATGTCCTTGATGATCACCGGCAGGCCAGCGTAAGTAATCACCTGGGCGATCCCGCCGCCCATCGCCCCGGCACCTACCACTGCGGCTTTAAAAATGTACATAGCGTCCCTCCTCCATTTCACGTTTCACGTTTTCACGACACACTTCCTACCACGTCGGCAAGGGCATGGCCGCGTCGGGGTCGTCCAGCCGCACGAAGTAAACCCACTGATCGGGGTATTTCTCATAAGCGGCTGCGTCTGCCTTGCCCAGCGTCTTGCCCACGAAGTAGTCACCACTTTCAGGATGGATGGCCACCACGCCCTCTTTACCGGCCAGCTCGTCCTTAATCTTCTCGTAGACCTCTTTGCCCCTGGCGATGAAAGCCTGGCGGGCCTTCTTATCCTGCCAAATAGTTATATCTGCCATAAGACACCTCCTCCGTTATTCGCCATTCGCCATTCGCAAATTCGCCATTCGCCTATTTTCGCTCGATGATCATCGCGCCGCCCATGCCACCACCCACGCAGGCCGTGGCCAATCCGAGTTTGACGTCGCGCTTGATCATTTCGTGCATCAGGGTGACGACGATGCGCGTGCCGGTGCAGCCCACCGGGTGACCGAGAGCAATAGCGCCCCCGTTGACGTTGACGATGTTCCAGTCCCAGCCCTGCTCCTCCAGCTCAATGCCGACGGCGATAGATTGAGCGGCAAAAGCCTCGTTCAACTCGATGAGCTCAATGTCCGTCAACTGGAGGCCGGCCTTTTTCAACGCCATGGGCACCGCGTAGGCCGGCCCAATGCCCATGATGTCCGGGGGCACTGCAGCGTAGGCATAGCTGCGAATGTAGGCCATCGGTTCCAAGCCCAGCTCTTTGGCCTTGTCGGCGGTCATGACCACCACCGCCGCCGCCCCATCAGAGATGGGACAGGCATTGGCCGGGGTGACTGTGCCGCCCTTCTTGAACACCGTGGGGTAGAGCGCGGCCTTTTGCATGGACAGTGAGGGGTTAATGCACTCGTCGTTGACAATGTCCTCGTAAGCTACCTCCTGACCGGCCACTTTCTTGGAAACGCGCACGGGCAGAATCTCGTCCCTGAATTTGCCCATCCGCGTGGCGCGGAAAGCCTTCTTGTGCGAGTTGATGGCGAACTTGTCCTGCTCCTCGCGGGTGATGCCGTACAACATGGCCAGGTTCTCGGCCGTGTAACCCATGATCATCCCGCACACCGGGTCGGTGAGCCCCTCCCACAGCGTGTCAATGAACGTGGTACTGCGCAACTTCAGGCCCCAACGCGCGCCACGCACGCAATACGGCGCAGTGGACATGCTCTCCGTACCACCGCAGAGGAACACATCCCCGTCCCCGGCCTGAATAGCCTGGTAAGCCATGGAGAGAGACATCATGCCCGATACGCAGTTGCGTTGGATCGTGCAGCCGGTTATGTTGGCCGGGATGCCGGCCATCAGCGCGGCCACGCGACCGATGTTCGCCGCGTCGCTCTGCTGGCTGATGCACCCCAGGATAACGTCGTCTATGATCCGGGGATCAATGCCGGCGCGATCAACCGCTTCTTTGAAAACCTTAGCTGCCAATTCCTGAGCGGTGATGGTGCGGAACGCCCCACCATGGCTGCCGATGGGGGTTCTCACACCACTAACGATGACGACTTCCTTCATGGAGACCTCCTTGCACTATATAAGCGCACTTGAAAAGCGTGAAAGCGTGCCCCCGTTTACGTACCCCTTTACCTGCCAGTGAGCCGTGTTGCGTGTTCCGTTCCCTCACGCAATACGCAACGTGCAACACGTCTTGGAGGGTCAAAGGTGCACATTGGGCCTGGCTCTGTTTTCACTGAACAAGTTGCGCTGAATAAATTGAGGATTTTGGGTCGGCCAGATGCCTGGTGCAGGGGCACGACTTAATCCTCGTCCACTTTGGCGCGGATGGAGTAGCCAATAAAGAGCAACGCCGCGACCCAGACGATCCATTTTAACGAGCCGACTGCGCTGTTGAGCGGGTCAATGATAGAGCGCAGGATGGGCTGAATGGGGGGCCAGGTGATAAAAGAGAAAGCGGTCGAAAGCCCGCCCAAACCAATGAGCACCCAGGCGAAAATTAGCCCCAGTCTGGCAAAATCCTCATCCAGCAGTTTGGTCAGGACGTTGACCAGGGGCTGTTTGATTAGGAAAGCTACGGCAACGGTCAGGCCCACAGAAAGGATGAAAGCAACAGTCCTGACCACGAAGTTGAGCACAGAGCTTAACGTAATGTCTTCCATGATCTGTTCACCTCCCTTTTCCTCAATTTCCGAACCCGAGTTCAGGCGGTTGGTTGGCGCAGACCGCGCATGACCAGGTTCATGGTTGCCTCGAACATGGACTCCAATTCCACGGACAGCATCTGGCGGCGCAGGGGATTGGCCATCAATACCAGAACTCCATTAAGAGCGGCCCACAATGCCCCGGCGGACAGTTTGGGGTCATCACAGGAAAAATCGCCGGCCTGGACACCCTGGCGCATGGTTTGCGTGACCAGTTCCAGGCTGTGCATACTTTGCTGTAGGATTTGTTCGTATAACTCTGGTGAAATGTGTTCTCGGAAGCGGCCCCGGTCAAAGGCCATCATGAGGCGGAAATAGTTGGGGTGGGCTTGAGAGAAATCGAGGTAAGTCCTGGCCAGTCGCCACAGGCGTTCCTCGGCGGTAAGGCACTGATCCGCGGCGTAGGCCTCGTTCAATTGTGCGAGGAGGAGGGTGAGGCCCTCTAAAAGCAAATGAGCAAGGATACTCTCCTTGCTCTCAAAATACAGGTAGATTGTGCCCTTGCTCACCTCTGCCTGGGCAGCCACGTCATCCACAGTCGCCTGGTGGAACCCTTTCTCGAAAAAGACCTCCCTGGCGGCCTGAAGAATCTCCTGCCGCCTTCTGGCCTTCTCTCGGGTTCGCCGTTCATTGGTCGCCACCGTTGGCTCTCCTCAGGGAACGCGAACTGCGGGTCATTTACTGACTGGCGGTCATATTATACAACAGAGGCACCGTGATGTCAAGTTTCGTTTCTGGCATCCGATCGTAACTCGGAACCGCACCACATGGTATGGTGTGATCTCCCAAGGTAGTACGCCAAAATGTGCTTTTGAGGGGAAATAGCCATTTATGATCGAATGCCAGATTGGTCCCCTTGACTTCCCTTGCCGGATGTGGTATAATTAAACCGGTTTACAAACGATTTTATGGCTCCCGGCATTCGGGAGCCAAGACAGAATTTTTCCGGCTCTTTGGGATTTCGCAGGGTCAAGGGGTTGGACTCCCCAACTTGTTGGGGGCGCGGCGCAAAGAATCCGAACAAGTTCGGGACTCCGATACGTCACCCCTGCAAACTCCCAGAGACCCATCTTTCCCCGTGCGAACATTCTCCAGGTGAATCTCGGCCACAGAGCGAAAGAAAGGAGGGGTGGACATGACTCGATCCCAAGTCCGCAACTGGTAGCGTCTGCGGGAGCCAGGTGCGGACTTTTTTGTGGGCGAGTGTTCCCGCGTTTCCGGCAGTATGAGGGGGCATCCCAGGGCCTGGAGTTACCACAGGCTTTCGCTCGCGGAGGATTCCAGAAATTTCAACAATTGGAGGAAGAAAGGAGAGAGAATATCATGAAAAGCCGTATCACAATGTTTATCAGCTTCCTGGTGGTTCTAAG
>JAGGZG010000269.1 GCA_021162125.1 Anaerolineae bacterium | reverse complement strand
GGTATTATACACACAGGACAGGGAAAAAACAAGAACCTGCGACCGGCTCACCGACCGCCGATGATCACGTCCTGAATGCGGACGTGGGGCGCGCCAGTGCTCACCGGCAGGCCGCCCTGTCCTTTACCACACCCACCCGGCAGCCGCTCCCACCGGAAGTCATCGCCGATAGCGTCAATGTTCTGCAAGGTGATGAACAGATTCCCACTGAGTACCACGTCCCTGACCATCTCGGCAATCTGCCCGTCACGGATCATGTGGGCGTAAGCTGCACTGAAGGAGAAATTCTCCAGCATGGTCTGCCCACCAAACATCCCGCAGGCGTACACTCCCAGTTTAATGTCGCGAATCATGTCCGCGAAGGGCGTTTGCCCGGCCTCGATGAAAGTGTTGGTCATGCGCACGATGGGTGGATAGCGGTAGCTGGTAGCCCGCGCGTTGCCCGTGGGCTGCTCACCCATCTTGGCCGCCGTCTCCCGCGAGTGCAGTCGCCCCACCAGAATGCCGTTCTTGATGAGCTCAGTACGACCCGTGGGTGTGCCCTCGTCGTCGTACTTGTGAGTGCCACGCAGACCGGGTATCGAACCGTCGTCTACCACAGTGAGAATGTCGCGCCCAAACCGCCGACCGAGGACCATCATCTCCTGGGCCTGGGGGTTGGCGTACACGAAATCAGCCTCCGAGAGGTGACCGAACGCTTCGTGGATGAATACCCCGGCCAGCCGCTGATCCAGGATCACCGGGTAGCGTCCGCCGACCACCGTCTCCGCGCGGAGCAGGTCGAGCGCACGCTGGCCGGCCTTGTGTGCCAGCTCCTCCTGCCCCTCCACCCCCTCGAAGCCCTGCACCAAAGCCAGGCCCTCGAAGGCACGCTGGACGTTGTCGTCCTCGCGGGCCACCGCCGAAAGAGCGATGCTCACCTCTGGCCGTTCCTCCTCGATGAACGTGCCCTCGGAGTTGGCGTAGAATACGCGGCTGAAACGGTCAGTGTAGCGAGCGGTGGTATCCTGGATGCGCTCCCCGTAGGAGAGCAATATCTCGTTATAGCCCTCGATGAGAGCCTTCTTCGCCTCCAGGGAAATGCCCCGAAAATCCTTAACCAGGGAGACAGTGATCCGGTCCTCACTAACTGGCACCTCTGCCAGCTCAATGAGCTCCCCATGCACGGCGCGTGCACACTGGTAGGCCTGTTCAACTCTGGCCGGGAGATCGTCCAGGCTGTTGAAAGTGGCAATCCCCCACCCGCCATCCCGGCACAGACTGCGCACGATCCCGCCCACGTCGATCACCACGTCGGCCGTCTCCAGGTCCCGGCCACGGAAGATGACCTTAGAAGCTTCTCGTTGCTCAATGCGTATCTCGGTGTAGTCAGCCTTGCTGGTGCGCAGGGCCTGTTCCATACGTTCGCGCATTGCCGCCTCCTCATCAAACATCATGTCCGGGCAACCCAGCCCGCCCGGCCTGTGCATTATCAGTACTTGAGAAAAGTCGGTGCTGCTGCCGCGTCGCCTGGACGTGAACGTCCAGGCTGAGCAGGCCAAGAGTGCTGAAGCACCCTTCGCCAATGTGGACGGCGGCTCCGAGGCCACCACACCCTGCTTCAGCAGGCCTCTGCTGCTGAGCCTGGCGCTTCAGCGCCGAGCGGAGGGCGGATTTCTCGACCACTGATTATACCACACTTTGAAAGTCGTGTCGAAGGCAACGGGATTTCAGAAGTGCGCAGATGGCGACGAATCGTCGCGTTCCCCCGATTTCAGCGAGTTCTTTCCGCTACTGCCCTGTACACCTTCAGTGTTTCCTGCGCCGTGTGCGTCCAACTGAACCTCGCCGCCTGGGCCAGGGCCTTCTCGCGCAACGTGGCCCGCAGCGCGTCGTCGAATGCCAGGCGGGCCATCGCCCTCGCCAGGCCCGCCACGTCGTCCGGGGCGACCAGCAGCCCGCCGTCGCCCACCACCTCTGGCAGTGAAGCCCGATCCGAGGCAATGACCGGCGTACCGCAGGCCATGGCCTCCAGCGGTGGCAGGCCAAAACCTTCGTACCAGGACGGGAACACGAAAGCCAGCGCAGCCGAGTACAGGGCGGGCTTATCCTCGTCTGGCACCCAGCCAGTGAAAATCACCCGCCCCTCAATACCCAACTCCTGCGCAATCCAGCGCGGGTCAGGGAAGAAAGCCGTGTTTCGCGCGGGCAGCCTGCCTGCCACGACCAGCCGGATCGGATCGCCCGCTGCCTGTTGCTCGCCCAATTCGGCAAAGGCCCGCAATATCGTGGGCACGTTCTTTCGCCAGTCGAATCCACCCAGGTAGAGGAGATAGCGCTCAGGGAGGGCGTACCTCTCGCGGATGGCGGACAGCGCCTCCGGGTCCTCGACAGGACGGAAGCGCTCGTCGGCAGCCAGGAGCACGGGATACACCCGCTCCGAGGGGATGCGCAGGTGGTGGACGATGTCCCGCTGCGAGGCCACGGAATCGGTGAGAACGGCGCCGGCACGGCGGGCGCTGCCAGCCACCAGGCGAGTGTAAAGGCGCACCAGCGGGCCGCCGCGATAGGCGGGTAGCAACAAAGGGATCAGATCGTGAACGGTGACCACGGTGGGCACGGCAGGAAACAGCGGCGAGCCCCAGTAAGGCACGTGGGCCAGGTCAACGCCCAGTCGCCGACAGGCGCGAGGGAAACCCACCTGCTCAAACCAGACCTTAGCCAGGTTCTCGCTCCGCCCGCACAATGCACAATTCACAACACGCAATTCACAATTGGCAATGCGCGATTCCCCACCCGCAAGCTGCGCCTCGTGACTGGCTATCAGTACAAACTCATCGCCAGGGGCTAGTTCTGACAGTTTTGGCAACAGATGAGCCAAATACTGTCCGCTACCCGTGGTCTCTTGCCCCAAGAACCAGGCGTTGATTGCCACCCGCACTGCTGCCTCCTCACCCTCCCGCAGGTTAGTAGACGCCTCCCCCAAGGCGGCCTCGGCCCCCAGACTGTGGGAGGATTACGTCGTTGTTTATTGTACATCAGGATCAAGGCCAGCACAAGCGAGGCGGCCCCTTGTTGTCCCGAAAGTTAAATTGGACTATAATAGCGGCGGACGGCCAGGATAATATCGGTAGTTTCGCTCATTTCCAATCTAAGGTCCAGCCAATAGCGGTTCGCCCAGCATGACATAGGTCGATTCCGGGACCCCCACCAG
>JAGGZG010000277.1 GCA_021162125.1 Anaerolineae bacterium | reverse complement strand
CGATCAAGGCGAGTCGCTGCCGGTTTGCCGTTTTTCGGGAGTCCCGCTCAGGATCTGCTTGAGCCATACTCGTTACTTGAGAAAAGTCGGTGCTGCTGCCGCGTCGCCTGGACGTGAACGTCCAGGCCGAGCAGGCCAAGAGTGCTGAAGCACCCTTCGCCAATGTGGACGGCGGCTCCGAGGCCGTCATAGCCTGCTTCAGCAGGCTTCTGCTGCTGAGCCTGGCGCTTCAGCGCCGGCCGGGGGGCGGATTTCTCAACTACTGATACTCGTTACTTGTTACTCGTTTGCCGTGGCTCCTGGAGACGGAAAGCCATCACCAGGCCGAGACCGGCTCCCACTGCCGCGAGGGTGAAAAGGACAGTGTACGAAGTCGCTTCCAGCAGCCAGCCGCCGGCCATTGGGATCAGCAGCAGTATACCGGTGAAGGCGTTGAAGAGACCCACATAGGTCGGGTTCTCGTGCGGAGGCGCCAATTCCATGACAAAGTTCAAGAAGCCGAGCATTATCGAACTGTTCACCATGCCGATGGTCACGAAGATGCTGGCGTAGACCGCGGTCAACAGGGGAAACGCTACTCCTTGCAGGGCCAGAATCTGGGTGAGTAAGGCCAGCAACGGCACACCCAGACCCAGGGCCGTGCTGCACAAGACAACCAGCCTGCTCCCTGATCGTTCTTGAATATAGCCCAGGACTACACCAGCCAGAATACTTCCTAGCACCTGCATCGAAGTGGCCAGACCGACAGTCTCCGGGGGGAGCTCCAACACGTCAATGCCATAAATCATGCAAAAAGGCACGGCCATACCGCCCAACCCGAACAGCAGGCGCACGCCGATCACCCGACGAAATTGCCGGTTGGTGCGCAACACGCTCCACAGACGGCGGAAGAAGTGCTCCTCCATCCGGAAGCCGGGCGGCGGTTCCTGAACTCGCTCACGGAGGAAACTCATCGCAGTCAGGGAAACCAGGAGACTGCCCCCACTCAGGAGGAAGAGAATAGCGTAGTTACGGGGGAACGGCAGCCCATTTGCGCCGAGAATCCTGCCCACCAGCCATCCCACTCCTACGCCCGCTACCCCGGATATAATCTGCGCAGTGCCGACCAACCGGCCACGGCGAGCCGGGGGGACGGATTTGCTGAAGATGTTGAACCAGGCCACGGATGCCAGCCCGTCGGTGCTCTGGAAAATCACCAAGCTCATAAAAAAGCCAACGAGCACCAATGTCGGCGCGATGTTGCCCACCGAGAACAACACCGTGGCCAGCAACAACCACACCGAGCGGCCCGTGGCTGCCGGCGTCAACAAATAGGGCTTCTTGCGAGGTTTACCAGTCAGATAGTGAGCGGCGATGAGCTGGGGCAGCAGCCAGCATCCGCTCATCAAGGTGGAGATCAAGCCTACCAGCAACGCCGAATCGGTCAACTGGTTGACAAACGAGGGCAGTACAGTGCTGACGTTGATGAAGGCCATAGCGATGCCAAAGGCGATGAAGTCCACCATCAGGCAGACTCGGTTGCGACGGTAATGGGGATAAGATTCTGCGGACTGTGGCATAGATTTACGCTCTTCGATGGGTCTTGGATATCGGGTTGCCAGTTCGTGGCAGACTGCGCCCTAGCGATCTAAATTTAGCCTGCGTATTATACACCAATTGACGCAGGAGGCTAATTTTGGGGGTTCAGACCCCCGAAGCCTACATTTGACCCCTGGCTGAGCCTGGAGTATAATCGGCTGAAGCCTGCGGGGAAGATGGGAAGGAGAAGAAGTTGATGAAGGATGAGCGGCTGGCAGCGGCTTGGCAGACGAGGGTGCGCCACTTCCCGATGGAGATCGAGTTCGACTATCCACTGGATACGGCGTTGATCAGCCTCACCGGGCGGGCCTGTGCGTTGGATTGCGCCCACTGTGGGCGGCATTACCTGCAACACATGACCCCCATCTGGGAGGCAAAGATCGGCCAGGCGACCAGTTGCCTGATCTCCGGCGGGTGTGACGCCGAGGGCCGGGTACCAGTGACCGAGCACTTGGCACAGGTGGCCGCCCTGCGAGACGGACGGCGATTGAACTGGCACGTGGGCTTGATCACCGAGGAGGACGTGCAGGCTATCGCGCCGTTCGTGGACGTGATCTCGTTCGACTTCGTGGGCGACGACGATACAATCCGCGAAGTGTACGGCCTGCACAAGACCGTAGCCGATTACGTGGCTTGTTATCAACTCTTGCGCCGGTACGTTCCGGTCACCCCTCACGTCACCATCGGCTTGCGCGGTGGAGAACTCGGCCACGAGGTGCGCGCACTGGAGATTTTGGCCGACCTGGGCGTGGACAGTCTGGTGCTTTTGGTGTTCGTCCCCACGCGAGGGACGCGCTACGCCGACCGCCGCCCCCCGGACGTCGCCGCCGCGCTTGACGTGATTGTCGAGGCCCGGCTGCGCTTGCCGGACGTGCCCCTGTGGCTGGGATGTATGCGCCCGCATGGTCACTACCGCCAGAAATTAGACCCGCTGGCCGTGCGCGCCGGCGTGAACAAGATCGTCAGCCCGGCGCGTCAGGCAGTGGACATGGCGGAGGAACTAGGTCTGACCGTGATGTGCGGGCGCGAATGCTGCGCTCTCGTCGGCCAGCCGGTGTCGCCTGAGATTAGTTACTGATCGCTAGTTGGGCCGCTTTGAGATTTGGTCATTAGCCATCGGCCATTGGAACGGAGTTCGCTATGGATTTGCCGCTTACTTCTCAGGATGAACAGAACCTCATCACCTTTGTGCGGGACCTGGTGTGTACGCCAAGTCTTTCGGGCCACGAGGAGGCGGTCGCCAGGCGACTGGCGGCGGAGATGGAGCGGGTAGGTTTCGATGAGGTGCGCACCGACCGCATCGGCAACGTCATCGGGCACTTCGGGTCTGGTTCGGGGCCAGTGCTCCTCTTCAACGGTCACATGGACACCGTACAGGTGGGTGACGCCCTGGCCTGGAAACGAGGCCCTTTTGAGGGAATTATTGAGAAAGGAGTCCTCTACGGATTGGGGGCTTCGGACATGAAAGGCGGACTGGCGGCCATGGTGTACGGGGTTCAGGCCCTGAGAAACGCTAATGCCAGCCTGGCGGGTGACCTGTACGTGGTGGGTGTGGTTCAGGAGGAACCGTGCGAGGGTATGGCCATGCGCGTGCTGGTCGAGGAGGAGGGTCTGCGCCCGGACTTCGTCGTTCTCGGCGAGCCGACGGGGATGCAAATTCGCCGGGGACAGCGGGGCCGCGTCGGACTCGAGGTCACTGCCCGGGGGCGAAGTTGTCACGCCGCTATGCCGGAGCAGGGTGAGAACGCCATTTACGCCGCAGCCCGCATCATCTTCGGGCTGGAAATCCTCTCCACGCAACTGGCCGATGATCCTGTGCTGGGGCGAGGCACCCTGGCCGTGACCAAGATAGAGAACACCGCCGGTAGCCTGAACGCCATCCCCGATAGCTGCACCTTTTTCGTAGACCGTCGTCTCACACTGGGAGAGACCGAGGCGATAGCCCTGGCCGAAATACGAAATGTGATCCTGCGCGAGGGGGTACCGGCCAATGTGGAGGTGACCACTTACACGGCGACCAGCTACACCGGGTATCCCTGTCACTACCGTGAGTACTATCCCGCCTGGATACTCGATGAAGATCATCCTTTGCTGCGTGCCACGAGCCGCGCAGTGCGGGAGACTCTGGGATACCGCCCACGGGTTGGACAGTGGGCGTTCTCCACGGATGGGACCTATACTATGGGGGTGGCCGGTATTCCTACCATCGGATTTGGCCCGGGTCAGGAGCGTTACGCCCACACTGCGGAGGACCAGGTACGGCTGGCGGACGTGTGCGACGCAGCGCGAGTGTATGCCCGGCTGGCAGTGGAGGTGCTGGGTGTACGGTGAGGTGACCGGCACTCTCTAATTGGGCAGGTGCCGGTCACCTGGGCGCGGGGAGGATGACCACGGTCTTGGCCGTCAGCGTGCGACCGTCGTCGCCGAAGCTCCCGAACACCGCCACCCCCATGCCCCGCTGCAAATCCTCCAGACTCGCTTCTTCCTCTTTGCGCCCCTCGGCCACGCGCAACACCCGCGTCTCCTCCGTCACCATCACCAGGCGAGGGCCCTGCGGTGTGCGCACGGTGAGGCTGTCGTCGGCCAGGCTCTGTATCTGGCCAATCAGGTCCGGCTCACGGCCAGGGGCAGGGCCAGCCGGTGGTTGTCCCCCCGTTGGCGGTTTCCCACCCGGCCCCGCCATGGAGGGCGGCGGCAAAGTCCACCCTTGTTCACCGACGTACACCCCCAGCGAGAATGCGCCGATGGCGATAATCCCGGCAATGATGATCGCCCCAAAAGCGATGAGTAGTTTGCGTTCGGTAGACATGGCCCCTCCAAGTGGAGTTCGAAATTCCAGTTTGAAAATCCCGCGTACCCAGACCTCCGAGGTCTTCGAGACCTCGGAGGTCTAATTCGGTCAGGGTTGCAAGTTCACAGTAGTCAGCTCGACGGAGGCGATAGGGGAGACTCCCTCGCGACCGGGGCGCAGTGGCTCACGCAGGGCCACGGTTAGCGTCTGCGCGCCCGCTGGCACCTGCGAGGGGATCACAGCCCAGTAATCCTCGACGACGATCCCGTCGCGCGGCGGGTGATATTCCTGCACGTAACGGGGCAGGTTGCCGAAGCCGATCTCGTGCGTCTCCAGCGGGGTATCGCCCAGGGCCGTGACGATGAGTGCCGCTCCGGGTTCTACGGCTCGCCAGTACAACGTGAGGTGCAGCCGCCCTCCCGCTCGCGCCTCCTCGTCCTCCAGATCGTAGCCGACGAGCTCCCACCCTCCCAGGCGCGCGCCGACCGCGTGCTGGGGTTGTGCCTGAGCCACCACCAGCTCCGGTGGGGTCTCGCTCACCCGGTACAGGGTTAGCTCTCGGCCACGATGACCACTCGTCTGGTCGCTGCCGCCCAGCAGCACAGGGATAGACCATGCATCATCAGGTACCAGATCCGGCGGTGGTGACCAGGGCCCGCCCCGTCTCTGTCCACCGGTGAGCCGCTGGGTGGTGAACACCGGCCCAGCAGCGGCCAACTCTTGCCGCGATGGCCGTGATCGGGCCATCATCGGCATCAGCACGTCGGGGCGCACGTTGTACACTAGCCGCCAGTAGAACATGTCGTACCCAAAGACTCCGCCCGGGCCCAGGAGTACACTGTCCTCGGGCAGAACTTCAAACACGTTCTCGTAGAAGTCGTTGATCGCCGTATCGTCCGAGCAGTCGTTGGTCTCCCAGTTGGCCCGCACTTCTCCGACCACGGTCAGGGCCATGACCAGGGCCAACGCTGCATTCAAGGCCAATAGCGCCAGCCGCCGTCCCTTCCCCCCGGTTCCACCCGTGCTCCTCCACAACCTCACCGTCGATTCCGCATACGTTATTAGCTGGGCGGCCCCATATCCCAGAAAAATTGCAAAGAGCAGGTGCGCTGGGATGAAGAACACGTCCAGGTCGAACACTCGATACTGGACGAAGAAAAACACGTGGGCCAGATACATCAGCACGAACAGGTAGAAGCGTTTGGTGGCCCGCGCCAACATCTCCCCCATCCCGTACAGGCCCAGGAGGATGCCCCATAATCCGAATTGCTGTCTCAGCATGTACAGGTAGAGCACGATGCGGTCGGGGATAGACTGGATGGGGAAGGCGAACTTGAACTGGGGGAACGCGCCCAGGGTGTAGCGATATATGCCTATCAGCGTGGCAGGCGCGTTGCGCAGCATGATGGGATCATTCAATGTGCTGGCCTTGTAGGGCAGCCACAGAAACTGCAAGCAGCCGAGGATAAAACACAGAGCGCCTCCCAGCCACACCCAGGGCCGGCGATAGAGCATCCGCCAGTCTACCAGCAGGACGAAGATAGCGAAGGCGGGGGCGAAACCCAGGTTGGACATGTGCGTGCCCAGGCTCAGGCCATACGACAGGGCGAAGACGCAGAACAGGGCAGCCTCGGCCAGTCGGGAGGATGGCTTTTTGACCGCCCGCGCCCACAACAACAGGAGCCACACGGTCAGTGTGACCATGAACACGTTGGGCGCGTACACTTCGGCAATGACCGTCTGCGACCAGAAGGCCAGGGAAAAGGCGAAGAGCAGCGCGGTAAAGGCCGAGGCCAGACGGCGACCCTGGGTGAGCAGGATCATGATCGCGTACAACAGGGCCACTCCAGCCGCCCCCATCACCGCTGACATCAGGTTCATCCGGTGGGCCACGTCACCGACGGGGACGAAGGTGAACAGCTTGCCCAGCCAGGTGTAGAGCGGGTAGCCGGTGGAGTGGGCCAGGCCCAGCACGTAAGGGATGGTTGCCAGCTCATTGCCATCCGGGCTGCGGTACGAAAGGCTGGGCGTGAGTGTGGCGTTGTACACGGCCAGGGCGACGGCGAAGATCGCGCTGGCGATGAGGAAGTCGGGCCAGCTACGGCGCAGCGATGCTTTCATGCGAAGAAACACTCCCTTCGTGCAAGTCATTATTTCTGGACTCTGGGCAACGTCCCGAGTCTGGTTTTGGGATTTGGTCATTGGGATTGGGCCGAAGGCCGTTACATGTTGGTCCTATTATCCATCTAAATTGTTATCTATATGTTACTACATTGTAAAGATTTTGTACAGCGGGTCGGGCCCGTGTCCCTGCTTTGCTTTGGCCCTGGGTTGGCATTTCTCATGGAGTAGATGTGTTACGTAATGAAAGGTTCTACGTAGGATAGCGGGGTTCGCGTTGGTGTCCAGATGCTCAAGCATCGGGCTGAAAGGACAAAGCCCGCTGAAGCGGGCTCAGGGCGCTTTAGCGCCCTTCGTCCTCTTAGCCTGGACGTTTACGTCCAGGCCTTCCGGCGATAGCCCCACGAATCCGCGAAGAACCCTGGAACGGTTCGTTTCACTACCGTACACTTCTCAGGCGG
>JAGGZG010000139.1 GCA_021162125.1 Anaerolineae bacterium | reverse complement strand
GCGGTAGATTTGATTCTGATACTTGTGGAAAAGACTTTCAAAGGCGGAAAGATCGCCCGCCCGGGTGCGCGCGATCAGCTCGTTGTCACTGTCCATCATGTCTTTTCGCCTTCATCCGCTCCTGCCACGGCGGTGCCTGGCCTACTCTGTATACATACACGCACAACGGAGGCGAAAGGTTCACTGAATGTGATTCCTGATGCACTTTCGTAGCCGCGCAGGTGGTCGGGCATCCCTGCCCGACCTACAAAGTGAGAACCCCGTTTTCTCCAAGAAAACGGGGTTCTCAGCCCGCCATCTCGTGTTTTTCGGATGAGTTCTCAGTAGGCCCCATCGCCGAATAGGACCTTGGGGATGGTGCGTAGCAGGATTTCAGCGTCGAGAGCCGGCGACCAATGTTCGATGTAGTAGATGTCCAGCAAGCACATCTCGTCGAAGGTGAGCTCGCTGCGTCCGCTCACTTGCCACAGGCCGGTCATCCCTGGTGAGACTTCCAGCCGTTGTCGTTGCCAGGGTAGATACGCGGCTACCTCAGAGGGGAGCGGCGGTCGCGGGCCGATCAGGCTCATCTCTCCGCGCAGGACGTTGTAAATCTGGGGTAGCTCGTCCAGGCTGGTGCGGCGCAGGAACTTGCCCACGCGGGTCAGCCGGGGATCGTCGCGGATTTTGAACAGTGGGCCGGAGGCCTCGTTGAGTGCGCGTAAGGCAGCCTGCTCCTCCTCCGCCCCGACGCGCATCGTGCGGAACTTGTAGAGCGTGAACTCCCGTCCACCTTTGCCCACCCGCACCTGTTTGAAAAGCACCGGCCCCGGTGAGTCGAGCTTGATAGCGATGGCAATCAGCAGGAAAATTGGCCAGCAGAGGAGTAAGCCCAATAGCGAGGCGCTGAAGTCGAGAGCGCGCTTGGCCGCCAGCTTCCACCGTGGGATGGCAATTTCTTTGATGCCCACCAACGGCACACCGCCCAGGTCGTCCACGTCCACCTGGCTGAGGGTCATCTGGAAGAGGTCGGGGACCAGGCGGGCCCGCACCCGCTCCCGTTGGCACTCGCTCATGATGCTGATGATCTTGCGGTGATACATCCACGGCAGGGTGATGATCACTTCGTCAATGGTCTCCTCTTGGATAATGCGCGCCAGGTTTGCGACTGGCCCCAAAGCTCTGAAGCGTCCGATGTCCGTGCGGCCCTTGTCTGGATTGTCGTCCACGAAGCCGACGATCTGATAACCCAGACTGGGGCGGGCCACGATGTTGCGCATCACCGTTCGTCCCACCTTGCCCGCGCCCACGATTAGCACTTTGTTGACGCCGATGCCCCGTTTGCGCAGGTACCCCAATACGGCTCGCAGTACCAGCCGGCTGATGCTCAGCAGGATCACGATCAGCACAGTGGCGTACAGAAAGATCAGGCGAGATTTGGAGAGTGGGGGGTAGATGTAATTGAGCACGATCATGATCACGGTACCGGAGGTGGTACCGTTGAAAATGCCGTATACCTGGTCGAACCAGGCCGTCCGCCGTACCGGGGAGTACATTCCCTCCAGCCAATAGGCGGGCAAGAGGATTAAAGTCAACAATGCGGCAGCCGGCAGGTAGGCCGTATAGGGGACGAAATGGGCTTCTTCCACCGGGCGAAGCAGTTGCAGCTCGTAACGTACCCAGTAGGCCAGAATAAAACCCAGGTTGATGAGCACGATGTCGCTCAGGACGAGAGCGATGGATACCAATCGCCAGTGTCGGTTAGACACTTCGTGTCTCCCTTGAACGCAGTACTTGCTGGTAAATCTCAACCGTCTGCTGCGCCGCTTTTTCCCAGGAGAATTTGCGCGCTTGTTGGAGGCCCCGTTTCCGCAACTGTGCGCGCAGATTCTGGTCGGTGAGTACCCGGCGCATAGCTGCGGCCAGACCTTCCACGTCTTGCGGGGCGACCATTAATCCCGCCTCGCCGATCACCTCCGGCAGCGAGGCCGCGTTCGAGCTAACCACCGGAGTGCCGCAGGCCATCGCTTCCAGCGGGGGCAGGCCGAATCCCTCGTATAGTGATGGAAACACGAACAAGTCGGCGGCGTTATACCAGAGGGGCAACTCCTCCGCCGGGACGTAGCCCGCAAAGAACACCTCGTTGTTTAAGCCCAGTCGTTCTACCGAGGCAAAGATGTCTTCGTATAGCCACCCTTTCCCGCCAGCGATCACTAATCGGACTCCCAGGTCTCGTATCCGGGCGTAGGCCTCGATCAGGCGGCGCACATTTTTGCGCGGCTCCAGCGTCCCTACGAAGAGGACGAATCGTTCCGGCAGGCTCCGTCTCCGGCGGAATGCCTGCACCTCTGCGGCAGGGCGGGGGTGGAAGGCAGCGTCTACCCCGCAGTAAACCACGTCCACTCGCTCGGCGGGTATGCCCAGCAGGCGTATCACGTCACGCTTGGTGTGCTCGGAGATGGCGATGATCCGCTGTGCGCGCCGGGCTGAGAGGGAGGTGAATATGCGCAGGTATGTTCGGTTCGACCGCCGAAATGCGTCCGGGAAGCGAAGGAAGCTGAGGTCGAAGATGGTGATTATCGTGGGACATGGACTGAGCAGGGGAGCCACGAAAGCCAGCCCGTGGGCCAGGTCTATCCGCTCCCGCCGCAGGATCACGGGTTGAACAGTCTGTTCCCACACCACCCGCGCAGCCGGCCCATAGACTGGCCAGCGGGTAAAATACAAGGCCATCCCCCCACTGGTCGTGAAACGCCGGTCGCTGAGGAAGGTCGTGTAGTGATACCTCCCATCCACTTCGTCGAGGTGGCGAAGCAGGTGGTAGATATAGCCATTGGCCCCCGCACCCCGGTAGTCCGCGCTCAAAGACAGAAGAAGAGCGTTGAGCCCAATGCGTGCTACCGGGCCAGGTGGAACGGTCTCGCCCGTCAGTTTGAAATCCCGGGAATTCTCCATGATAAGTGCCAGCAATTATACCACAGAATGAGGAGGGAGCAAAAAATTGGGCCTCCTCGCAGCGCAGGGGAGGGAGCAGCGGCTCGCACCCCCCCTTTACCCGCTTGTGGGAATTCGGTACTATTGACTTTCGGCGGGAGGAGTGATACATTAGAACAACAGAATCCTGGACGTTAACGGGTAAGGTAGGAGTATGGATCAAAATGCGGGGGGCGAAAAGCGCTCCTGGGAATTCAGGCGACATCCCGATGACCGAGAGGTGGACGTTGAATTGCTGGCCTTTGTTGAGCGGTATGCTACGGGGTTGCTGAAGTGGGACATTATCACCTTCTTTGGGCAGAATCCCCACACTCACGATACTGCGTTAAACATTGCCCATTTCATTGGTCGTAATCCACGCGCTGTAATGTTAGACCTGGGGGACCTGGCGATCCTGGGCTTGTTGCGGCAAACCCGCGCCAACGGCGAGATTGTCTATCACCTCACGTCTGATCGTGTATTGCGTGGGGCCATCCTCAGGTTCGTCAGTCACGTAGCGAGATAGCACAGCGACGCGCCCGTGTGCAGGGACGGCAATGTGCCAGCATGTTGGCACATTGCCGCTTTGTTTTTTGCGGCTGTTGAGGTATAATAGCATTCGCGCGTCAACCAATTGCGAGGGAGGTTGTTTATGGAGATCACCTGGTATGGACATGCCTGTTTCCGCCTGCGGGATCGGAATGCGACTATCATCACTGATCCTTACGGGCCCGGCATTGGCTATACTCTGCCCCGAGTGCGGGCGGACATCGTCACCATCAGTCACGCCCATCCTGGTCACTCTTATGTGGCCGGCGTGAAGGGCAAACCCCGTGTCTTCGATGGCCCCGGTGAGTACGAGGTCAGCGGGGTGTTTATCACTGGCATCCCCACCTATCACGACAAAAAGAAGGGCGCTGAGCGAGGCAAGAACACGGCGTTTCTGTTTGAGTTCGATGGCCTTTCAGTGTGTCACCTGGGCGACCTGGGTCACATCCCTACTCAATCGCAGGTGGAGGCCCTGAGCCAGGTAGATGTGCTGCTCATCCCGGTGGGCGGAGTGTCCACCATCAACGCAGCCCAGGCTGCTGAGGTTGTCAGCCTGTTGGAACCGCGAGTAGTTATCCCCATGCATTACAAAACTAAAGCGCTGAACGTTAAACTCGCCCCCCTGAGCAAGTTCCTGAAAGCGATGGGATTGGGCAAGCTGCCGGAACAGGACAGCCTGAAAATCACAGCGAGCACTCTGCCCGAAGAAACTCAGGTTGTGCTTCTGAGTTACAAGCAGGCTTGACACTTTGGCAGCTCTCATTGCGAAGATGCATAAAGGTTCAAGGAGAGGAGCGATGCATCACAACCAGCGTGATGGTTGGGTAGAGGTAATCTGCGGCAGCATGTTCAGTGGAAAAACGGAGGAACTCATCCGGCGCGTGCGGCGGGCGCAGATCGCTCGCCAGAAGGTGCAGGTTTTCAAGCCTGTGTTGGACAATCGCTACGCCGTGGAGAAAGTCACCTCGCATAACGGCTTGCACTTCGAGGCAACGCCGGTGCGAGATGCGGCGGAACTCATGTCTATGATCGAGCCGGATACCACCGTGGTGGCCGTGGACGAGGCGCAATTCTTCGACTGGCAGATCGCCGAGGTGTGCGACAGGCTGGCCGACCGGGGAGTGCGAGTAATCGTAGCCGGTTTGGACATGGATTTTCGCGGTGAGCCCTTCGGCCCCATGCCACTGCTTATGGCCCAGGCTGAGCGGGTGGACAAGCTACAGGCTATCTGCGTGCAATGCGGGGCGCCGGCCAGCCGCACCCAGCGGCTGATCAATGGCCAGCCGGCCGCTTACGAGGATCCGGTCATCCTGGTGGGGGCCAGCGAGGTTTACGAAGCGCGGTGCCGGCACTGCCACCAGGTGCCCCACCAGGAGGAGAAGGAGCAACCTCCGCCTGTCAGTGGATAGTGGATGAGGAGGAATTCGTGAGTTGGGAAGAGTACGCCGGAGAGATACTAATTTCTGAAGACAAATTGCAGGCCAGGATCGCTGAACTGGGACAGGCAATCTCGGCAGACTACGCCGGCAAGGACCTGTTACTGGTGTGCGTACTCAAGGGTGGGGTGATGTTCCTGACGGATCTGATGCGGCACATCACTGTGCCTCACAGTATTGACTTCATGGCTGTCTCCAGCTATGGCGTTGCCGCGCGGGAGTCCAGCGGTGTGGTGCGCATCCTCATGGATCTGAGCACGAACATCGAGGGCCGACACGTGCTCATCGTCGAGGACATCATTGATACCGGCCACACGCTGGCCTACATCACCCGCCTCTTGCGCGCCCGCCGGCCGGCCTCGCTGCGAATCTGCACGCTGTTGAACAAAGTCGAGCGCCGTGAGGTGGACATTCCGCTGGACTACGTGGGCTTCGATATCCCCAACAAGTTCGTTTTCGGCTACGGGCTGGACCTGGACGAGTTGTATCGCGATCTGCCCTTCGTGGCCGTGATCAAACCGGAGCTGATCAGCTAGCAGGGGTGATGTAGGCGTCAGGTGACAGTCACCTCGGAGGTGACTGTCACCTGACGCAGTTTCAACCGCTAAATCAACACCCGGCCATCCACGTCGTCCGGGATAGGCACGTCCATCAAGCGCAGCACGGTGGGCATCACGTCCGTCACGCAGAATCCCTCGGCGGCGATGGCCTGACCCTGCACCCAGAGCATCGCGTCGTCGTAGGTGTGCATCCCCACCAGTTCATCCCCCTTGAAAGTGAGTGTCTCTTTGCCCATCGCCCCTTTCAGGTCGTAGCCGTCCACCGAGACCAGGATGAGGTCCGCTGCCTGGTCGAGCAGGGGGCCGTGGTAGAGCTCCTCACGGCGGAAGACGTGGGCGATCATCGGCGCACCGGTCTCGGGATCGCGCATGTCCTCCAGTGCGGCAGCGGCGATCTCGTCGCGCAGCACCTCGTACTCCGCGCCAGGGGCCACCCGTCCGGCGGGCTCACGGCCGCGTAGGTTGATGAAAACCCTCCCTGGATCCAGGCTATAGGCCAGGCTATGTGGCCCGACGTCGGCCAATTTCAACCGCTGCGGCGGATTCTCTGGCAGGGTCAGCCATCCCTTCTGGGCCAGCCAGTAGTTGACGTAGACCTCGTACTTCAGCGTGCAAAAGCCGTGGTCGGACATCACGATCAGGGTCGTGTGCTCATCCAGACGATCATAAACCTCTCCCAGCATCTGGTCAATCCTGGCGATCACCTCCCAGAAGCGGGGAGCATACACGGGATCGTCGGTGTCCATCTGCTCCCACAAGAAGTGGTACAGCCGGTCGGTCTCCATGACGTGGCACTGCAAGAAGTCCCACTCCTCGTTATCCATGTAGTGCAGCAGCGCCCGCACACGGCTATCCAGGGCTGCGTTGACCTCGGCCAGGGCCTTGTCTTTTGACTCGCGGGCGGCCCAGGGGTCGGCGTCAATGATGTATCCCAGGCGTTTCAGGGTGCCCACCTCAGTGGGGGGGTAGACCGCCTTTTCCACTTTGGGGCTGAGGAAGCCGCTGATTAGAATGCCGTTCACCTGGCGTGGGGGATAAGTGACCGGCACGTTCATCACGATTACCCGCTTGCCAGCACGGCTGAGGATCTCCCACAGCGTTTCGCTGCGCATCGTCCGCGAGGTGGGGATGGTTGTGTCGTAGGTGCCGGGCTTGCGGTCAATGAAGCCGTAGATGCCGTGCTTGGCCGGGTTCTTGCCGGTCATGTAGCAGGACCAGGCCACCGAGGATACGCAGGGATGCACCGAGTTCATCCGCTTGAAAGTGCCCTCGCCCAACATGCGGGCGAAATTGGGCATCCGCCCCAGCTCCAGCGCCCGTTGTACGAAAGTATACGGCGTGCCGTCCAGGCCAATGACGACCACTCGCCGTTTACGTTTGCCTCGTAGCCGATTGAAAAAGCTCACGATTTATCGCCTCCCTAAATGTACCCCAACGCTCTCAGCCGCTCCTCGACCTCGGTCTCCTCCTCGGCGGAGTAAACCACGGCCCCGGTGAGCTCAGGTTCGATGTAGCCCAGTTCGGCCAGGCGGCGCAGGATGATGGCCGTGCTTTCCTCGACGGTCTCGCTGCCGGTGTGCACCACGATCTCCGGATTCTCCGGCGGCTCGTAGGGATCGGAGATACCGGTGAAGTTCTCGATCTCGCCATTGATGGCCTTTTTGTACAGCCCCTTCACGTCGCGCTCTATGCACGTTTCCAGTGGGCACTCGCAGTACACCTCGACGAAGTTCCCGATCTCCGCGCGGCTGCGGGCGCGTACTTCGCGGTACGGCGAGATGAACGAGCACAGGGTGGCCACGCCGTTGCGCGTCAACAACTTGGCCACGAAGGTCACGCGCTCGATATTCTTGTCGCGATCCTCTTTGCTAAAGCCCAGGTCGCGGGTCAAGCTCCGGCGCACGATGTCGCCGTCCAGCCGCTCCACCTTGAGGCCGCGTTTGCGCAGTGCCTGCTCTACGGCCTTGGCCAGCGTCGTCTTCCCCGAGCCCGAAAGCCCGGTGAACCACAGGGTGAAGCCTTTTTGTTCTGCCATGTTTCCTCCAAATCAGTGTAAGATTCAAAGTTTCGGGTTCCGGGTGCATACCTTTGAGCTAACCGACGTTGACCATAGAGCCAGAAACTTGGAACATGAAACCAGGAGCTATCCCAGTCGCTCGTCGTCCATGTACGCCGGTAGCGGCAGGCCGAGGAGGTCCAACATCGTTGGCGCGATGGCCCGCCAGGTACGCTTCACCCGCCCGCCGCCTCGTTTACCAGGTTCAACCAGGATGAACATTCCTTCCTGAGCATGATTAGCGTCGTCGGGGCCGGTGTCGTTCTCGAAAGTGTAGATACGTCCCAGACCCACACTGCCCACCGAGCGCCAGGCCAGGTTGCCGAAGTAGATAATCAAGTCCGGCGGGATATTGTTGATCTCGCGGTAGACCTCCTCGGGGCGGAATACGCGCGTGCCCAGCGGTTTGCCGTCTGGCCCGATCATCCCTTCCAGCTTCTCGATGAGCTCGTCACGTGTGGCTTCGTACTGATCGGCGGGGATCACTCCGTTGGGCTCACGGCCCTGCACGTTGAGGAACAGCCTGCCGTAGTAGCCGCCCGCGGCCCAGGCTTTGGTCTTCGTCCAATCAATCTCCACCTTCTCCAGTGGAATGGGCTGGCCAGCCATTGTGCTCTCACGGCTGTTGCCGGGCATGTACTCCCCGTCCACGAGGGTCAAGTAACCCTCGCGCATCAGCCACTCATTGATGCAGATACCGCCCATCATGGGCTGCGCGCCGTGGTCGGACATCACCAGCACGGCCGCGTCGTCGGGCAGTAGTTCCAGCATCTCGCCAATCTCGCGGTCCAGGTACTGGTAGTAATCGTGGATGCTGTTCTCGTAGGGATTGCCCGGCTCGTACTTCGGGTGTCGGGGATCGGTGTACTTCCACAAGCCGTGATGGATGCGGTCCGGCCCCATCGCCACCCACATGAAGAAATCCCATTCCCCGGCCCGGGTGCGGAGCAGATGTTTGACCAGCTTACAGCGCTTCTCGGTCATCTCGTAAATCTGCCGCAGCAGGTAGTCCTTGTCCTCAGTGCGGAAATTGCGCACGTCCAGCATGTAATCACCCACCACCTGAGCTATTTCGGCCTTAAACTCCTTGGGGTAGGTGTAGTCGCTGAAGGTGCTGGGCGTGAGAAAACTGGTCACCAGCAGGCCATTGACTGGCCGTGGCGGGTAAGTTTGCGGCACGCCGATGACGATCACCTTCTTGCCGGCCGCCGATGCCCGCCCCCACACGCGGGGGAACTTGATCGCCGCAGAAGTGGCGATGCTCATTTGCTCATAGGAGTAATTGGCCCGGTTGCGGAATCCGTAGAAGCCAAGCTCGCCAGGGTCTTTGCCGGTGAGCATACACGTCCACGCCGGGACAGTGATGGGCGGCACAGTACTTTCCAATTCACCATAGGTGCCGGCGTCCATCAGCTTTTTGAAGTTGGGTAACTCGTCGGCCCAGCGGTCGAAGACTAGCTCTGGGTCGGCACAGTCCAGGCCGATGACGAAAAGTTTGTTTGCCAAAGGATTACCTCCGTTTTCAGTAAAGCGTTCACTCAATGTACCCCAGAGCTTTCAGCTTTTCCTCCACTACTCTCAGATCTTCCGGATCCAGAGAACGGCACACGGGAATATTGGCCAGGGGATGTTTGACCCGTCCCCAGGAAATTCGCTCCCACCACCGCTCGTGGAAATAGTAGAGAATCACTCGGATACCGTGAAACAGGGCAGTGATAATTGACATTTCTTTCAAATCGCCGGTGATGAGGTAGGAAATAAGCCCCAGCAGGACTATCCCGATCACCCGCCACACAATAGATTTAACCCAGGAGCGCGCCTTCGTGTCCATTGTGCTTACACTCCTCGTATAACAGTGTGGACGTAGCGGCCCACCGCCATGTTGGCTCTACAGCGGACAGAGCTATCCGTCGCTACATACCATGCTTCTACGACTTGCCCGACGATTTGTACCCCTCAACGAGGATCTGAGCCACCTCGGGACGGGTGAACTCCGGCGGGGGAGCCTCACCGCGTTCCAGCATAGCCCGCACCTGGCTGCCGCTGAGGAACACGTGCTCCGAGGCATCGTGAGGACACGTCTTAGCCGTGACTACCGTGCCGCATTTCCGGCAATAAAAGGCATGCTCGAAGAACAGAGGGATAATGCCGATCTCCTCCTGTGTGAATTCGTCGAAGATGAGCTGCGCATCGTAGGTGCCGTAGTAATTGCCCACCCCGGCGTGATCGCGGCCAACGATGAAGTGCGTGCAGCCATAATTCTTGCGGCACAGTGCGTGGAAGATGGCCTCGCGCGGACCGGCGTAACGCATGGCGGCGGGGAACACTCCCAGGATGACCCGTTCGGGCGGGTAATAATCGCGCAGGATAGCCTGATAGCTTTGCATCCGCACCTCAGCGGGGATGTCGCCGGGCTTGGTCTCGCCGACCAGGGGGTGCAGTAACAACCCATCCACGATTTCCAGTGCCGTCTTTTGGATGTACTCGTGGGCGCGGTGGATGGGGTTGCGAGTCTGGAAGGCGACGATGCGCCGCCACCCGCGCTGGGCGAACATGCGCCGCGTCTGTGCCGGATCGTGGCGGAACTCAGGGAAGCTCTGGTCCAGCGGGCGGTTAAGCAGGGTAATGGGGCCGCCCAACAGCACCGGCCCCTGGGCGTAGATGCGGGCCACGCCGGGGTGTGCTTCCTCGGTGGTGCGGTATACCTCGCGGGCCTCGCGCTCTTTGTCGTAAGTGTACTTTTCCTGCACCTCCATCAGGCCCAGCAAATGTCCGCCGTTGCCGTCCGGTTCGTAGAGGGCAATCTCGTCGCTCTCACGGATGCCCGCCGCGAATTCCTCACTCACCGGCAGGGTGATGGGAATGCTCCACACCAGACCGTTGGACAGGTGCATGGTCTCCACCACGCTCTCGTAGTCGGCGCGGGTCATGAAGCCGGTGAGTGGGCTGAAAGCGCCAATAGCGATGAGCTCGCAGTCCGAGACGTTCATTGGGCTGAGGAAAACTCTGGGTAGCTCTGCTGCTCGCTCGATGGCTACCTGGCGGGCCTCGCCGCGCAGGAAGCGGTTCACCAGCGAACCGCCGTGGGGTGGGATGTTATAGCTGCCGTTCATCATAAGTGCTCCTTCATTGACGAGAATTGGTTTTATCCTTGATATATCATTGACATTTCATTGCTATTATACTACAAATCGCGGCCCATGTCAAGTAAAACAGTGGCCGCCCGATCTCCCCCCATTGCCCAGGACGCAAAGTCGTGGTATACTCACAAGTGACAGTCACTTTCGAAAGTGACTCACCTGACTTGTGGTGATGAGGAGAACCAATGCCTGTGCCCGATCTGGAGACGCTCGTCCGCGCTCCCTATACCGGCAACCACACCATCTTTCTGGAAGGCCCGGCCGGCGCCGGTAAGACCACGGCCGCCGTGCAACGCCTGCGTCACCTGCTGGCTGCGGGCGTGCCCGGCGAGACCATCCTGGTGTGGGTGCCCCAGCGCACGCTGGCCAGCCCCTATTACCAGGCCCTGCGTGCGCCCGACTTACCCGGCGGCGCGTTGGTGGACGTGGTCACCATCGGCGGGCTGGCGCGGCGCACGGTGGACCTCTTCTGGCCCCTGATTGCCGAGCAAGCCGGCTTCGATCCCAGCCGACCGCCCACTTTCCTCACCCTGGAGACGGCCCAATACTACATGGCCCGCGTCGTTGAGCCGGCCCTGCGCGCCGGGGCTTTCGACGGGGTGACCATCGCCCCCAACCGGCTGGCCAGCCAGATCATTGACAACCTGAACAAGGCGGCGGTGGTCGGCTTTCCCGTGGACGAGATAGCCCAGCGACTGAAAGAAGCGTGGGCAGGGGAGAGCAGCCGGCTGCGCATCTTCGACCAGGCCCAGGCCTGCGCCATCCGCTTCCGCCAGACCTGCCTGCAACACAACCTCCTCGACTTCTCGCTCCAGGTCGAGGTCTTCGTCCGCCACCTGTGGACCCTGCCCTTCTGTCGTCAGTATTTGCTTAACCGGTATCGCCACTTCATTGTGGACAACGTCGAGGAGGACGTGCCCGTGGCCCACGATCTGTTGTGGCAGTGGCTGCCGGAATGCGACTCGGCGCTGGTGGTCTACGACCGGGACGCGGGATACCGCGTCTTTCTGGGTGCGGACCCCCGCGGCGGGTACGCACTGCGCGACGCATGCCGCGAGCACATATCGGTGGATCGCTGTCTCGTGGCCTCACCCGATTTGCAGGCCCTGGCCGTGGAGACGGTGCGGGGGCTGGATTGGCCAGCCGAGCAGGTCAGGGGCAATCCCCGCGCCGCGCTGGAATTCGCCACCTGGCGCTATCACCCGCAGATGCTCGACTGGGTGGCGGACGAAATCTCCCGGCTGGTGGTTCACGAGGGCGTGCCCCCCGGCGAGATCGCCGTGCTGGCCCCGTTCCTCGGCGACGCGCTGCGCTTTTCCCTGACCGAGAAATTGAATCGCCACGGCATCCCCGTCCGCTCGCACCGCCCCTCACGGGCTTTGCGCGAGGAGCCCGCCGTGCGCTGTCTGCTCACCCTGGCCGCCATTGCCCACCCCGGCTGGGGTCGCTGCCCGTCTAAATTCGACGTGGCCTACGCCTTGCAGCAGGCCATTCACGGGATGGACCTGGTCCGCGCTCAGTTGCTCACCGACGTCGTGTACCACGCCCGTGACGGCGTGCCCGTCCTGCGCAGCTTCGACCCCCTGATCCCGGAGATGCAGCAGCGCATCAGTTACCTGTTGGGTGGGCGGTACGAGGAACTGCGCCGTTGGCTGGAGGCTTACGCCGCGCACCAGCCCGTCGAGCTGGACTATTTCTTCAGCCGCCTTTTCGGGGAAGTACTATCTCAGCCGGGCTTCGGCTTTCATCACAACCTGGAGGCCGGGGAGGCGACGGCCAATCTCATCGAGTCGGCGCGGAAGTTCCGGCAGGTGGTGGGGCGATCATTCTCGAACGAGGCCGACGAAAATTCAGGGAACACCTGGGAGAGGGAGTACGTGGACATGGTGGACCGCGGCGTGCTGGCCGCGCAGTACGTCCGCAGTTGGCAGATCGCCGAGGACGCCGTGTTCCTGGCCCCAGCCTACACGTTCCTGATGGCCAACCGCCCGGTGGACGTTCAGTTTTGGATCAACGCTGGTAGCCAGGGCTGGTGGCGGCGCATCAACCAACCACTGACCCATCCCTACGTCCTCAGTCGCCACTGGGCGCGAAACGCGGTATGGACGGAGAG
>JAGGZG010000084.1 GCA_021162125.1 Anaerolineae bacterium | reverse complement strand
ATCCGCTTGGCCTGGGCCTCCTCTGCATGGCGGCAGACAACGTCGATGATGTTCTGAGTTACAGAGAGTTCGTGCATTTCAGCACGTATTATACGCCGAGTGGGAAGAGGCTCAAAATGTAAAGAGGAGCGAAGAGGTCCTTTTTCCTCCAGCCTGCTTGCCCAGGGGAGCGCTTTGGCCCTATAATAGGGCCCCGGCCGAGCGGCCGAGAGAAAAAACTCAGGAGGTAGCCATGCACGGGCAAGCAACGTTCACCCCTTTAGTCGCCAGCAAGTTTCTCCTCTGGATCCTCACCATCATCGCCGCCACGGTGCTCTTACGGCGCCGCCGGATGAGCTTCAACGTGCGGCTGGCCTTCCTCATCGGGGGCACGCTGATCTTTGGCTTTCTCTATGGAGCACTCATCGCCCGCGGGCCAAACCCGAACCCCGTAGCGGCCCTGCGTTCCCTCCTCAAGGGCTTGCTCGTGAAACACCAGCTGAGCGCCCTCCTGGTGGGGCCAGTGCTCCTTCTCCTTTTGCTCAGCTGGCTCTCAAACAAGTCGATCTGCGGCTATGCCTGCCAACTCGGCCTCTTGCAAGACCTGCTCCATCAGATCCCCCTGCCCAAATGGCGGCCACCCTTCTGGTTGAGCAACACGATCCGCATCCTCGCCTTTGTGGGATTGATCGCTGGGCTCGTCTTGAGCGGGCTTGATTGGATCGGCCTCGTCGATCCCTTCCGCCTCTTTCGCTTCAACTTTGACTTGCTCGTGGGGCTCACTGTAGGAATAGTCCTCCTCGCCAGCCTCTTTATCTACCGGCCCTGGTGCCGCTTCCTCTGCCCCTTTGGCTTGATAAGCTGGCTGGTGGAACAGGTGAGCGTGTGGCGCGTGCGCCTTGAACCCAGCACCTGCAAGGGCTGCCAGCTCTGCGTGCGGGCCTGCCCCACGCAGGCGATGGCGGATCTCTATGCGGGGAAGAAAATCCGCGCCGACTGCTTTGCCTGCGGGGCCTGCCTCTCCGCCTGCCCCATCGAGGGAGGGCTCGCCTGGCGGGCCTGGAGAAAGCGGAGCGAATAAGGAGTGGCCCCTGGCCTTCCCCCGAGGGATGTTATATAATATCTTTGCCCCCTGTATCTCCCCGTTTCGAAGGAGACTTATGAGCGAAGCGTTGAGCCGCTTTCAGAATCTATTGCACGAGCTCTTTCAATTCGACCTGGCTGACCTGGACTTTGGCATCTACCGCATCATGAACCACAAACGCCAGGTCATCGAGCGCTGGATCAACGAGAACTTGCCGCAGGCCATCCGAGAAGAGTTGCGGCAAGGCGCGTTGGCTGAACAGCAACAGGCACAGCAGGCGCTGGAAGAGGCCCGGCAAAAGGTGCTGGAAACGCTGGGAGAAGGCGCTATAGATGCCGAGGGCAATCTCGCCGAGCAGTTTCACAACACCAAAGTGGGACAAGCCTACCTGGAAGCTCGCCAGAAAGCCACCCACGCCCAGAGCAGCGAAGCCCTGGAAGCCATCGTCTACAACCACCTCTACACCTTCTTCAGCCGCTACTACCAGGATGGCGATTTTGTCTCCAAGCGACGCTACTCCAAAAAAGAGCGCTACGCCATCCCTTATAACGGCGAGGAGGTCTACCTCTACTGGGCCAACCACGACCAGTACTATATCAAGACCGCTGAGCACTTTACCGACTATACTTGGAAGGCCCCCAACGGCGTCACCGTCCACTTTAAGCTGCAGGCCGCCGATGTGGAGCAGAACAACGTCAAAGGCGAAAAGCGCTTCTTTCTTCCCGTGTTGGATGAAATTAGCTGGGACGAGAAAACGCGCACCTTGACCATTCCCTTCCAGTACCGCCCGTTGACGGAGCAGGAGGAAATCGCCTACGGCTCGCGCAAGCAGCAAGAGAGCATTCTGCAAAAGGCGCTGGTAGAGATCCCACGCCGCCTGAAGGGCAACACCGAAGCCCTGGCCGCGCTGCATGCCGAGCGGCGCGTGGACGCCAAGGGCAACTCCGTCTCTTACTTGGCCCACCACCTGCGCCAGTACACCGCCCGCAACACCCGCGACTTTTTCATCCACAAGGACCTCAAGGGCTTCCTCTCCCGCGAACTGGATTTTTACATCAAGAACGAAGTCCTCAACCTGGAGGAATTGGAAAAGGCCGGGGAAGAGCTGGCCGAGGGCTGGTTCCAACTCATGCGCCTCATCAAGCGGATAGGCAAGCACATCATTGACTTTCTGGCTCAGATCGAGGACTTTCAGAAGGCCCTCTGGGAGAAAAAGAAATTCGTCACCGAGACCTTCTACTGCATCACTGTGGGGAACATCCCAGAGGCGTTTTACCCGGAGATCGCCGCCAACGAAGCCCAGTGGCAGGAGTGGGAGGCATTGGGAATGGTGTCGGAAGAACTCACACAGAGACGCAAAGGCACGGAGGAAAACTTAAATCTTGGTGTCTCTGTGTCTCCGTGTGAGGAAAGAATCGCCTTCCTCAAGGCCCATCCCACCCTGGTGCTGGATACGCGCCACTTCTCGCCCGACTTTACCGACCGCCTGCTGGCAAGTTTCGAGAACCTGGACGAAGAGACCGACGGCCTGCTGGTACACTCCGAGAACTGGCAGGCATTGAATCTGCTGCTGGAGAAATACCGGGAGCGGGTGAAGTGTATCTACATTGATCCGCCGTATAACACAGGGAGTGATGAGTTCGTTTATCGGGATAATTATCAGCATTCCAGTTGGTTGGCGATGATGTACGATCGGCTGGCCCTGGGAAGAGAGTGGATGAGGGAGGATGGGGCGATTTTTGTGAGCATTGACGACAACGAAAGTCAGAGGGTGAGAAATCTGGGTGAGGCTTTATTAGGTGAAGATCAGTTCTTAGCGTGCATTGTGTGGGAAAAAATCCACACACGTAAGAATTCCGCTCGGTATTTCTCCGTTTCCCACGACTATGTTTATGCTTACGCCAAAAGAAAAGAGTCCTGGGACAGAGTCTTGCTACCTCGCGAATGAGATAGCGGCTACTCAAACCCAGACAACGACCCTCGTGGCCCGTGGAAGCCAGATCCTGTGTATGCAAACAACCCATACTCAGCAGATTACGAAATAGAGAAGCCCAATGGCATAAAACTGAAGCCACCCCAGGGCCAATACTGGCGATTTAGTTATGAGACCTGGCAGAAATACGTTGAAGAAGGCAGGGTAATATGGAGTGAAGGCGATTCTTATCCGGTTGTGAAGCGGTACTTGTCGGAAGTCCAAGAAGGATTGGTGCCGGTGACCCTGTGGAGCCGTGATTTCGCTGGCGATAATGCGGCTGCAAATACAGAACTCAAAGCTTTGTTTGGCCCTGGTAGGGCATACAGCTATCCCAAGCCGAGCTCGTTAATTCAACGGATATGTCAAATTACGACGAGACCAACAGAAGGCGAAAGTTACGTCCTCGACTTCTTCGCCGGCAGTGGCACCACCGCTCACGCGGTGATCAACCTGAACCGCGAGGACGGCGGCCGGCGCAAGTTCATCCTGGTGGAGATGGCCAACTACTTTGACACCGTGCTCCTGCCGCGCATCAAGAAGGTCACCTTCTCGCCAGAGTGGAAGAACGGCAAGCCCAAACGCCCGGCCACAAAGGAGGAGTTCGAGCGTGGGCCGCGCATCATCAAGGTCATCCGCCTGGAATCCTACGAGGACGCTCTGAACAACATCACCTTCGACGAGGAAAGCGGCCAACAGGCGCTGCATCTCTTTGGCGACGAGTACCTCCTGCGCTACATGCTCCAATGGGAAAGCCGCCAGAGCGAAACCTTCCTGGACGTGGAGAAACTACAGTCGCCCTTTTCCTACAAACTGCGCATCCACCGCGACGGCGAAACCCGCGAGCAGGCTGTGGACCTTCCCGAAACCTTTAACTACCTCATCGGCCTGGACGTGGAGACGCGGCAGGTTTTCACACAGAGACACAAAGGCACGGAGAAAAATCTTGGTGTCTCCGTGTCTCCGTGTGAGAATCAATACCTGCTCTACCGCGGTACCACACGCGAGGGGCGCAAGGTGGCCATCATCTGGCGCGAGACGAAAGGTTGGACGCCAGAAGACTACAAACGAGATGCCGATTTCGTCGCCAAGCAAAAGATGACCGAAGGCGTGGATGAAGTCTTTGTCAACGGTGACTCTCGCATCCCTGGCGCGCAATCGCTGGATGGGCTGTTCAAAGCGCGCATGCTTGGATGAGAGGATTCTCAAAGTACACGGAGAAAACAATCCTTTGTGACTCTGTGTCTCCGTGTGAGAGATAAAAGGAAATCAATGAACGAAAACGAGATAGGCACCATCATTGTAGATACTGCCGTCCAACTGCACATGGCTTTAGGCCCCGGCCTGCTTGAAAGCGTCTACGAGGTGTTGCTCGCGCAGCGGTTGCAAAAAGCCGGCCTGAAAGTGGCGCGGCAAGTGCCTATCCCCATCGAGTTCGACGGCATCCGATTCGACGAGGGCTTCCGCGCCGACATCATCGTGGAAAACAAAGTCATTATCGAGCTAAAATCGGTTGAGACGATCCATAAAGCCCATAAGAAACAAGTGTTGACCTATCTCAGGCTGACCAACATGAAACTGGGCTACTTGCTCAACTTTGGCGCACCGGTGATGAAAGACGGCATCTTTCGTATCATCAATGGCAAAATTGTTTAGTGTTCACGCAGAGACAAAGGCACGGAGAAAAAAATCTCTGTGTCTCCGTGTGAAATAAAGGATAAATCCAATGGCCAACGGTATCCAGCAATACATCAAACTGGAGCATCGCCTGGTTCTGCTGGCCTGGCTTAATCATCTCTTTGGCTACGAAAGCAACAAAGCCCTGCTAGAAGACTGCAAAGAAGTGGACGAGGGCTTTGCTTCGGACGGCCACAGCCATCTCTACTACCACTTGCTGGCCCGGGGGAGCAAGGTTCAGATCCCCGAAGAAGACCTGGCCCTCTATGACGAAAACATCCGCATCCATCTGGAATGCATCAACCGCCACCGACCGGAGCCCATCACCCTGCGCTACTTTCAGCACCTGGCCGCCCTCTACACCGAAATCGTCCTCGACCGGCTATTCAACCATCCGGCCCAACTGCTGGCCGATCTAAACGCTTTTGTGGCCAAGCGCAACGCCCGCAAGTCCCCCGGCGAACCAGAAGACGCCCCCTTCACCGAGGAGGACCTGACTAAGCTAGCCTACTGGATGGCCACCGGTAGCGGCAAGACGCTCATCCTGCACCTGAATTACTACCAGTTCCTGCATTACAATCAAGAACCGCTAGATAACATCCTACTCATCACCCCCAATGAAGGGCTTTCCGAACAGCACCTGCGCGAGCTGGAACTCTCTGGCATCCCGGCCCGGCGCTTCGACCTGAACCAAATCGGCCTGCCTACCGGCCGTCGCCACGAGGTGCAGGTCATTGAGATCACCAAACTGGTGGAGGAAAAGCGAGGGGGCGGGGTGAGCGTGCCAGT
>JAGGZG010000299.1 GCA_021162125.1 Anaerolineae bacterium | reverse complement strand
GATATCGTTTTGGCATGGTCATACACCTCCGTCTAGAGAGCTTCCCCCTGATTATACTATATCTGAACTAATTTGTTAAAATTCATTAGCGCCCTTCGTCCTCTTAGAGCGTGTCCGAAAATTCGCCACAAATGCACCAGGAGTCTCCCCTTTGTGCGTTGATGCTCCTCGTCCGCCCTGCTTGGTGGTTGATACCTTCACCTCGGTTTTTTCAGACACGCTCTTAGCCTGGACGTCTACGTCCAGGCCTTCCGGCGATAGCCCCACGAATCCGCGAAGAACCCGATTTCTTTAAGACCTCAGGGCGGACACCGATCCGTCCTGAGGTTTTTTAGCTGGATGTGGCAATGTATCTGCCGGGGGAAGAGGAGCGGATTTGCCAACTTTTCCCGCAACCATCCTGTCACGCAATTGTAATCATTTCACAACTTTCAGGGAGGGTGTTTTATGTTATGATAATAGAAGTTCGGCTGCGTGTCGTGTTTATACTCGGCGCAATCTGGTTCAGTGAAAGCATGACCAGACCCGATGTGCAGGGTGTGATGCGTAGGCCGTGCCCCTCGCGCATTACGTTTCACTGGCGGGTGAGGGGAGAGGGTACACGAACAGTGATCTGTTTTCACGCTTCTCATACGCGCTCGGTACACGATGGAGTTGGTCATGGAAGTTCTCCTCTTTGGGCTGGCCGGCCTGGCGTTGATATGGGTTGTGCTATTGTACCGGCAGGCACAACACCGGGCGGAGGAATTGACACTCCTCAACGAGATCGGGCGCACTGTTACCTCTAGCCTGAACCTGGAGCGCGTATTAGCTACCACCATGCAGGCCGTCATCAAGACAATGAGAGCGGAAGCCGGTTCAATCCTGCTGTTTGACCAGGAGGGGAAAGGGCTGGTCTTTGAAGTGGCGGCCGGAGGGGGAGCTACGAAACTGCCAGGATGTTGCCTGCAACCAGGACAAGGCGTCGCCGGATGGGTAGCCGAACATGGCCAATCGGCGCTGATACCCGAAGCCCGGCGAGACCCCCGTTTCTTTGATGGAATTGATGCCGTCACGGGCTCTACCACCCACTCGTTGTTGTGCGTCCCCCTGGGGGCTCAGGAGCGCATCATCGGCGTCATCGAGGTGCTGAACAAAGCCGGGGGGGAGTTTAGCAGACACGACCTACGGCTGCTGGAATCCCTGGCAGCCGAGGTGGCCATTGCCATCGAGAATGCCCGGCTGTACGAAGACTTGCAACGGAAGATGGAAGCACTGAAAAACACCCAGGCCCAGCTTGTGCAGTCGGCCAAACTGGCCGCTATCGGCGAACTGGCAGCCGAAGTGGCCCACGAACTGAACAACCCCTTGACCTGCATCCTGGGTTTCTCCAAATTACTCCTGAAAAATACCACCCTCGACGATCGTGCCCGCTGCGATTTGACTACTATTGTTGCCGAAACCCAACGTGCCCGTGGCATCGTGCGCGATTTGCTGAATTTCGCCCATCAGACCGAGGCTCACCGGAAAAAGGCTGACCTCAACCGGGCCGTACAGGATGCCCTGGCCCTCACCCGCCAATACCTGGAGAAAAGCGGCGTGGTCATCGAGGAAAATTACGACGCTGACCTGCCACCCATCTCGCTGGACGTGAACCGCATGAAGCAGGTTTTTCTTAACCTCATCACCAATGCGGCCCAGGCCATGCCCCAGGGAGGGACGCTGACTATTACCACTTCACGGGTAGGAAGTGAAGCGTTCGTGCGCATCAGCGATACGGGGGAGGGCATCCAGCCTGAGCACCTGGATCGCATCTTTGAGCCCTTCTTCACCACCAGGCCCGTTGGCCAGGGTACTGGGTTGGGATTATCGGTTAGTCTGGGCATCGTGCAGGTGCACGGGGGACGCATTGAGGTGGAGAGCGAGATAGGGCAGGGGGCGACCTTCACCGTCTGGTTGCCGGTGGATACCGTGGAGGCGGTGCAGGAAAGGGGGAACAATGGCTGGTGAGCGGATTCTGGTGGTAGATGACGATCCTGGGGTTCTCCAGTTGTGCACGAGGACGCTGACTGCGGAAGGCTACCAGGTGCAAGAGGCTGGTGGAGGGCAGGAAGCCCTGGCCCGGCTGGAGGACGAGCGATTCGACTTGCTCCTGGTGGATATCAAGATGCCCGAGGTGGATGGGTTGGCGGTTTTGCAGCAAGCCCGGCAGTTCGATCCGGGTGTGGCGGCAGTGATCATCACCGGTTATGGTACTCTGGAAAATGCCATTGAAGCTCTGCGGACCGGAGCGCGGGGTTTCCTCCTCAAGCCCTTCGATCCCGATGAACTCCTGGCGGCGGTAAGTGACGCTTTGGAAAGGAAGTGGCTGGAGCAAGAGAACCTGCGCCTGAAAGCCCGCTTGCCCATCCTGGAAATGAGCCAGGCATTGATGCCGGAGGCCAATGTGGGACGCATGGCCGAGCGCCTCTTGGAGATTGTGGTGCGGGAGGTCGGGGCTGACCGGGCTTCGCTGCTGCTGTTGGACGAGAAGACAAATGAGTTGTACGTGGCCGGGGCAATCGGCCTGCCGGCCGGGATAGTGAACACTGGATGGATACGGGTGGGTCACGACTTCGTTGAGCAAACATTATCCGGCGATGAGCCCCTGATACTGAACAGGGAGGCGGATTCGGAGCTGGATCCATCTTTGCAGGCATTGCTAACCTGGCCGGACGTCATTGCCACTGTGTGCCTGCCGCTCCGCACCGGTAAAAAGACCATTGGCGCACTTAACCTCTGTCGTCTGCTGGACAATGTGCCTTTCAGCCGGGACGATTTGGACCTGCTGTCCATCATGAGCAGCCAGATAGCCATCGCTCTGGAGAATGCACGGTTGTACGAGGTAGTGGCGCGGAGCAAGCGTGAATGGGAGGCCACCTTCGATGCTATCGCTGATGGCATCTCCATTCATGATGCCGATTTCCGCATCGTCCGCGCCAACCGCGCCCTGGCGGAGCGGTTGGGTACCACCCCCCGGGCGTTGGTCGGCCGCACCTGCTACGAGTTGTTTCATCATAGTCAATCTCCGCTTGAGAATTGCCCTCACGCCAGCGTGATGCAGAATGGCCAACCTCAGAGCATAGAATTGGAAGAGCCGGTCCTGGGGGGTACCTTCCAGCTTTCCACCTATCCCCTGCGCAATGGACGAGGGGAAATAGCGGGCTCGGTGCACGTGCTCCGCGACATCACAGCGCAAAAGCAGATACAGGCCAGCTTGATTCAGACGGAGAAGCTGACTGCTCTGGGTTGCCTGGCCGCTTCCCTGGCCCACGAGATCAACAACCCCTTGCAGGCTCTACGCAGTGGCCTACGTCTGCTGGTGAACCGTCCTCTGGAAGAGGAAAAGCGACAGCGTTACCTGGAGATAGCCAGCCGGGAGGTGGAGCGGGTCATCGCCATCGTGGAGCGGGTGCTGAATTTCTATCGTCCCTCGGCCGAGCAACGGGAATTAACCGCGATTAACGAGGTGGTGGACGAGACTCTGGCCCTGGCTGGCAAACGATTGCAACATGGGAGGGTAGTGGTTCGGCGAGAACTGGCGGCTGGGTTACCTCCCGTGGAAGCCGTCGGCGACCAACTCAAACAGGTCTTTCTCAACATCGTGCTCAATGCCCTGGAGGCCATGCCCGACGGGGGGGAACTCACGGTGAAAACTGGCTGGGAGCAAACGAGACAGGAGGTGTGGATCGCCTTCACCGATACGGGGGAGGGCATTCCCCCTGAGAATCTGTCCAGGATTTTCGAGCCTTTTTATACCACCAGGCTCAAGGGCACGGGCCTGGGGCTGTCCATCAGCCACGGTATCGTGGAGCGACACGGAGGCCGTATCGAGGTGGAAAGCGAAGTGGGTCGGGGGTCAACCTTTACCGTCTGGTTGCCGGTAGGAGGACAGGACCATGCGTGAACGAGGGCATATCCTGGTAGTAGACGACGAAGCAGCTATCCGCCTTTTCCTGGCGGAGGAGTTGACCCAGGAGGGTTACGACGTCTGCACTGCCGCCAGCGGTGAGGAAGCCCTAACCCGATTGCAAAACAGCCGGGTAGATGTGATCCTGTTGGATCTAATTATGGAGGGCATTGACGGTTTGCAGGTCATGGCCGAGGTGGAGCGGCAACCGCTACCGCCGGTAGTCATTATGTTGACTGCCCACGCCAGTTTAGATTCGGCCATCGCTGCTATGCGCCGGGGCGGGCACGATTACCTGATCAAACCATGCCGTACCGAGGAATTGCTGTCCAGCGTGGAGAAAGGGTTGGCCAAGCGTCGCGAAGCCCTACGCCGGCAGGCCTTGGCTCGTTTAATTGAGGAGAGTGCTCGCCGTCTGCGGGATGCCTCTCTGCCGGCGAGGACAGAACTTCCGGCGCAGCCCCGTTTTCTGGAAGCACGGGGGCTACTTCTGGATCGAGAGCGGGGTACTGTCACCCGGCAGGGCCAACCGCTATCTTTGACTCCCTCCGAGTTCCGTTTGCTGCGCTGCTTGATGGAACAGGCCGACCGGCCAGTGTCTTTCAGCCAACTGGCCGGCGAGTTGCACAATTGTGCCCTGGGGGAACGGGAAGCCCGCCACGCGCTCAGCACCCACCTGTGGCGGCTAAGGCGCAAGGTGGGCAATGGCCCGGACGGGAGACCCTATATCGTGAATGTGCGAGGATGGGGATACAAATTCGTCAACGGAAGCGGAAAATGAAATGATGACCACAGTCACCAGCTCTCTCATACGGCCTTCGGGATCTCCAAAATCTCGGAGGTCTTTGTTTTCTGAAAGATCACGAAGTCGGAATTCTTTCGTGATAATCATGGAAGCGTCAAAAACGGCTTTCTATGGTATCCTATACTCAGTAGTTGAGAAATCCGCCCCCCGCCCGGCGCTGAAGCGCCAGGCTCAGCAGCGGAAGCCTGCTGAAGCAGGCTGTGGTGGCCTCGGAGCCGCCGTCCACATTGGCGAAGGGTGCTTCAGCACTCTTCACCTGCTCAGCCTGGACGTTCACGTCCAGGCGACGCGGCAGCAGCACCGACTTTTCTCAAGTAACGAGTATGGCTCAAGCAGATCCTGAGCGGGACTCCCGAAAAACGGCAAACCGGCAGCGACTCGCCTTGATCG
>JAGGZG010000112.1 GCA_021162125.1 Anaerolineae bacterium | reverse complement strand
GCGTCGGAGTAGCCAGAGCGACCGGCGTGGCGGCCGGTGGCGCGATCACCCCAGAGAGGGCAGCGTGAGCTTCGCTGAACACCCCTCCCACCTGCGGGCCTACGGCCACCAGCACACCGCCAGTGACCACACTGACCAGAAACAGTATCAACGCGACTTCTACCAGACCCTGTCCCCTCTCGTGGAACCATTGCTTGTTCATCTATCTCCTCCCTGTCGTCGTTATGGGCAGGCCTGCAACCCATCCTGGGCACTCTGCAATTCGGGATCCAGCGCCAGCGCCTGCTGGAACATCATCCGTGCCTGATCACACTGCCCCAACTGGGCCTGACTCCACCCCAGTCCGGCGTAAGCCAGAGCGCTTTCGGGGTCGAAGAAGATAGCCTCCTGGAACAGAGTCACGGCCTCCGCGTAACGACCCAGGTGGTAATAGGACCAGCCCAGGAGAGGATAGGTGATGCGCTGCACCGGGCTGTTGCGGGTGAGGGCCAGTGCCTCGTTAAACTGCGCCACCGCCTGGTCGTAGTCCCCCGCCTGGTAGAAGCACTGCCCCAGGTAAGCGTAGAGCAGCGCATCGTCCGGCTGACGCAGCAACAGGCTACGAAACTGGTATGAGGCTTGATCGTAGTTGCCCAGGGCGTAGTACGTCAGTCCCAGATACTCCTGCACCTGCGGGTCGTCCGGTTTCATTTCGAGAGCTTTGCGCAAAGGCTGCAATGCCTCTTCCGGCCGATCTGCCTCGTAGTACGCCCGGCCCAGAAACTCGAGGGAGTCGGCGTCCGTGGGATTGAGAGTCACGGCCTGTTCCAGCAGCGAGATGGCCGTCTCGTAATCCTCCTGCCAGAACTTGACCGTTCCCAGGTAGCCATAAGCCTCGGCCAGGTTGGGGTCCAGTTCGATGGCCTTCTGCAAATACGAAGCGGACTCTGAATACTGGCGCAGGTAGTAGTACGCTTTCCCGAGACCCAGGTAAGCGTCGCTGCGCTGCGGGTCCAGCTCCACCGCGCGGCGGAAGTAAGGGATGGCTGCCGCATCCTGTTCCAGGTGATAATAGCACCACCCGATACGGCTTTGCACCAGCGGTTGATCCGGCATCAGCTCCGCCGCCTGGAGGTAGGCGGCCAACGCCGTCTCGTACTGCTGGTGATAGTAGGCTTGCTCGCCCTCACGGAAGTAGTAGTTGCCGTCTTTGCGGAAGCGCGTCACGTAGATTAGCGTGCCCATGACTACCACCGCCACTCCCAGAGCAGCCAGGAGTATCGCGCGCAATGTTCGTCTGGACATGTGAGCCTTTTTCTTTTTTCCGAGCAGCGCCGTCTCGCCCGGTGACGCCTCGTACACCGTCGCCGACGGAGTCTGGTCTACCTGCTGCACCGCCGTCAGGCGAGTCAGGCAGTTGGGACACACTACCTCGTCACCGTTGAGAGTCGCACCACATTCTGGACAGTTCATGATAACCTCCCTGACATCTTGCCCGCGCCACAAGCGCAGGCCATCTACGCGCGTTTTACCAATTCCTGCACGCGCAACAACATCCCCGATGGGGCTTTGGCTTTCTGCGCTGGCGGCTGCTTCCCGCTAAGCCGGTAAGCCAACTGCTGCAATGCCAGCGATGCCGGGGCCTCGGGGTGGCTCAACACCAGCGGCACGCCGCGATTGATAGCCTCCACGAACAGCGCGCGCTCGTGGGGGATGACCATCCCCAGCGGCGTATGCAACGCGGCCTCGACGTTTTTCTGCGGCAATCCGCCCCGGGCAAAGGGCCAGTTCAGAACGGCGATCAGCTTCTGCGGCGGATACTCCAGCGCCTGGAAAACGTCGAGTGCCGCCGTTGTCACTTTCAGGCAGGCAATCTCCGGCGTCAGCAGCAATACGATAACGTCCGACTGATCCAACGCTGCCAGCGTAACTTCATCAAATCTGGAGGGCGTGTCAACCACCAGGTACGGAAACTGTGGTTGCAGCATGGTTAGCACTGTACCCACCAGCGTGGGTGTGATCGTATCGGCCAGCTCCGGCGACGGCGGGGCCGGCAGCACGCGCACACCAGAATCGTGACGGATGAGAACGCCGTCCAGCAGGGCATCGTCTATCGCTTCCGGGCCTCTGTCTGCCAGGTCCGCCAGGCTATGCTTGGGCTTCAGGTCCAGCATCAACGCGCAGTGCCCCGACTCCAGGGCCAGGTCCACCAGAGGCACCTCCGTCTGCCACAGTTGGGCCAACGCAACAGCCAGGTTCACCGCCACCGAGGTAACGCCCACTCCACCCCGCAGGCTGAACACCGAGATGATCCTGGCCTGAGAAGCGTCCATCGTCCGACCCGCAGTGGCCTGCGCAGCTTTCATGCGCGCCAGCAGGACCTTGATCCGCATCTCCAGCTCGACCGGATCCACGGGTTTCACCAGATAGTCGTCCGCACCGGCCTGGAAGCCATCCACCTTCGCACTGACTCCGCCTTTAGAGGTGAGCATAATGACCGGAATGTGAACCGTGGCCGGATTCCCTCGCAGCCACTGGCAGAACTGATACCCATCCATCCCCGGCATGACCACATCGGAGATGACGAGATCAGGCAATACCGCATCCGGCGTGCTCAGGTTGGCGATGGCTTCCTCCGCGCTGAAAGCCACGTCCACCTGAAAGCCCGAAGCCGCCAGCCGATCCTCGATCATCTTGGCCGAGAGCTTACTATCGTCTACGACGAGAATTCGCGGCTTTCCCATCTCTCCCTCCTGATACCCGGACATGGCAACCCCGGGCCTTAACGTTCGCAACAGATGTAGTCCTTGTAATATTATAGCCTGAAACGCCTGCCCCGTGTGTAAAAGCCTCGTAAAAGGGTGTAAATTCGGCGTAAACGACCGGTGAAGTTTCACCACAAGCCCCGCCGGGCGCTAACCCTTCGATTGCCCCTTCAACGGAGTTTACAGTGAGCGAAGCCGAACTGCTCAGGCCATGGCTCAGGACAAGCCCGCCCGGCTACGAGGCTTCGACCAGGCTCAGCCGAACGGTGGGAAGCCCCCTCCGGGGAGGAAATGAACCCAGTCGCCCTTTTGCTTCACCTGTGATATAATGTCGAGAAAACGACGATCGCTATGCCGTCAGAGTGCAGGGGCGGTATACAAACCTGGGGAGTTACTACTCAGGCCAGCGGTTAAAAACCGCGCCTGATGAGCTAAAGCTGGCTGTCCACCTGCGTGGACAGGCGCGTCCACGCAGGTGGACGCTCGGCTGCAAGCCCTCTAGAGGCGATTTCAATCGCTAACAGAAGTAGCCTGAGCAGTTACCCT
>JAGGZG010000096.1 GCA_021162125.1 Anaerolineae bacterium | reverse complement strand
TCGAGGTTCAGACCGAGGCCGGAGTTTATCAAATCCCCTACCGCTTCCGTACTGGCTTTCGCCAGGAACAGCGATCAGAAGAGCGAGAATGCCCAGCGCCACCAGCCCCTACATCCACGCCAACCAGTACGGCGACCAGCACAGCCACGCCAACCGGCACGCCCAAACCAACGTTCACACCCACTGCGACGACTACACCCACACTCCTACCCACCCACACGCCAAAGCCTCCCACCGCCACGCCGACGCAGGCGCCTACGCCTACCCCGTCTGAGCTGGCAGCGGGCACGATCAAGATATTCGGCGGCGTGGAGATGGTCTACGTCCCATCGGGCACGTTCACGATGGGCAGCGAGACCGGTGACGCGGACGAGCGCCCGGTGCACAACGTGTGGCTCAGCGGATTCTGGATTGACCGCTACGAGGTGACCAACGCCCAATACCGGAGCTGCGTGAGTACCGGCCCTTGCAAGCGTCCGGCCTATGACAAGTCCAACACTCGCGAGCCCTACTTCGATGATCCCAAATACAACGATTACCCGGTCATCTTCGTCAGCTCGGACGACGCTAAGATATACTGCCAGTGGCGGGGCAAGCGCCTGCCCACCGAGGCCGAGTGGGAGAAGGCCGCCAGTTGGGACTGGCGCACGGGCACCAAGTTCACCTGGCCCTGGGGTAACGTCTTCGACAACAGGAAGGTGCGCGACGGTCAGCCGGATGACACCATGCCAGTCGGCAGCCATCCCCAGGGGGCCAGCCCCTACGGGGCGATGGACATGGCCGGCAACGTGCTGGAATGGACCGCCGATTACTACGATGCTAATTACTACGCTATCTCGCCCTCGTCCAACCCGAAAGGACCGGCGACCGGCTTCGGTCGCGTGGTGCGCGGCGGCAGATGGTGGGACGTGGAGTATGACCTGCGCACCACGCGCCGCCAGCAGAGGGATGCTAACGCGCGGGAGATGTACCTCGGCTTCCGCTGCGCCCGCAACCGATAGAATTCGGAGAGCGTTCATCCGTGTGCCCGATGTTTCCGTGATTCAAATCGGGCCATGAAGCGCTTCATATTGCGTGTCGCGTGTTCCGTCCCATCACGCACTACGCAACACGCAACACGAAACACGCACCACGAAACACGCACCACGCACCACGTTATTTGAGGATGCCAATGACAACAGACGAAGAAACTCCTATCACGATGAGTTCTCTGGTCGGCCGGAGGCTGGGCCAGTACGAAATCCGGGAGGAGATTGGGCGGGGAGGGATGGCCACCGTGTACAAGGCCTACCAGCCCTCCCTGGGCCGCTACGTGGCCGTCAAAGTCCTGCCCCCCTACCACGCCGACGCTGACATATTCATAGCTCGCTTCATCCGCGAGGCCCGCGCCGTGGCCCGCCTGGAGCATCCCCACATCCTGCCCATCTACGACTTTGGCCGCGAAGGGGAGTTGAGCTACATCGTCACCAAGTACGTGGAGGGCGGCACACTCAAAGACCGCTTAGGTCAGCCTTTTGACCTGCGGCAGGCGGCGTCCATCGTTACCCAGGTGGCCTCTGCCCTGGACTACGCCCACGACCAGGGGATAATCCACCGCGACGTCAAGCCGAGCAACATCCTGCTCGACCATGGTGAATGGGCCCTGCTCACCGATTTCGGCCTGGCCAAGATGATCGGCGCTTCGGTGCGCATCACCGGCTCCGGCGTGGGAATCGGCACCCCGGCCTATATGTCGCCGGAGCAGGGCCAGGGACTGGAGGTGGACCGGCGAAGCGATGTGTACTCCCTGGGAGTGATCCTCTACGAGATGCTCACCGGGCGCACTCCCTACGAGGCCGATAGTCCCCTCTCGGTGATGGTGCAGCACATTACCAAGCCCTTGCCTTTGCCACGGGCGGTGAACCCAGACATACCTGCGGCAGTGGAGCGGGTGATGATCAAAGCATTAGTGAAAGACCCGGCCTATCGCTACGCTTGCGCCGGGGACCTGGCCATAGCCCTGCAAGCAGCCGTGGCTCAAGTCGAAGCAACTCCTACTGTGAAACCCTCGCCTGAAGCTGAGACAATGACCGAGGCCGCCGTCCCTCCTCCACCCCAGGAGCCGCCCCAATCGCCACCGCCTCCTGCTAAACCACCCAAAACCACCGAGTCTCCTCGCCGGCGGAATCGCATCGTTGCCGCTGTGATTACCTCGGTGGCCATCCTGGCCCTGGCGGTGGCCGGCTGCGTTGTGATCTGGACGCTCATCCGGCCCACCCCGGCCACGCCAACACCGACCTTTACCGTCGCCCAGGCGCTCACGGCCACAACCCAGGCGGCCGGGATCATTGCCATTCCATCACCGACGGCTACCACGGAAGCCACGGCCACGCTGCTAATAAAAACTACAGCCACACCACCTACTACCACGCCGCGTCCGACGGACACACCCACACTCTCTCCCACACCCTCTCCATCGCCCTCGCCCACACCCACGCACCCCTCCGAACCGGCAGCGGGCACGATCAAAGTGTTCGGCGATGCGGAGATGGTCTACGTGCCGTCAGGCAGGTTCACGATGGGCAGCGACTCGGGCGACCCCGACGAATCTCCCGCCCACACTGTGTACCTGGATGGGTTTTGGATTGACCGCACCGAGGTGACCAACGCCGCCTTCCAGAAATGCGTCGCTGCCGGAGCGTGCAGCCAACCTATCAGCGCTTCCAACACCCGCGACAGTTACTACAGCAATCCTGCCTTCGCCGACTATCCGGTGATCTACATGAACCACTACGACGCGGAGGGGTACTGTCGCTGGGTAGGCAAACGGCTGCCCACCGAGGCCGAGTGGGAGAAAGCGGCGCGGGGAACGGATGACCGTCGCTGGCCGTGGGGCAACACGTTCGATCCGGGCAAGCTGGCCCTGGGCCCCGGCGATGACACCGCCCCCGTGGGCAGCAATCCGGCAGGAGCCAGCCCCTACGGTGTGTTGGACATGGCCGGCAACGTTCTGGAATGGGTGGCGGACTGGTACGCGCCTGACTATTACGCCCGGTCGCCGCAGCGCAATCCACAGGGCCCCGCCACTGGCGTGGACAACGTCCTGCGCGGCGGGCGGTGGTGGGACGCGGAGTACGACCTGCGCACCACCAGGCGCTGGCACCTGGGGTCGAACACGCGAACCGCCTACCTCGGCTTCCGCTGTGCCCGCGACAGGTAAGGGCGACGCATGCATCTGACTGTCGAGGAACGGGCCATGCTCGCCGGTGAGCATGGCCCCGCGCTCCAGAAAGCGATGGAAATCATCGTTGCCCTGGGCACGATTTACGGGGCGGCGGAATTGGTGCCTGTGACCAGCGTCCAGGTTGCCGGGGTGAGCTACAAGAACCTGGGCCAGGCCGGGCTCGACTTCCTGCGCGAATGGGCGGCGCAGGGCGCGCGGGTGCGCGTGCCCACCACGCTCAATCCCGCCGGGATGGATTTGCGCGCCTGGCGCGAGTTGGGCTTTCCACAGACTTTCGCTCGCCAGCAACTGGCCGTCGTCGAGGCGTATCGGGCGATGGGCATCTCCCCCACCTGCTCATGCACCCCCTACCTGGTGGGCAACGTCCCCGGCTTCGGCGAACACGTGGCCTGGGCCGAGTCCTCGGCGGTGAGCTTCGCCAACTCGGTGCTGGGAGCGCGCACCAATCGTGAGGGTGGCCCCAGCGCCCTGGCAGCAGCGCTCACCGGGCGTACTGCCGCTTACGGCCTGCACCTGGACGAGAACCGCCGGGCGAGGTACATGGTGGACGTGCGCTGTCCGCTGCGCTCGGGGGCGGACTTCGGCGCGCTGGGCTACCTGGTCGGCAAAATGGTGCGCAACGCGGTGCCATACTTCCGCCTTTCCACCCTTCCGTCCCCCCCGCCTCTCACCCTCCCACTAAAAACACTTGGCGCGGCGATGGCCGCCAGTGGTGCGGTGGCCCTCTACCACGTGGAGGGAGTGACGCCCGAGGTGCAGCGCGGGGAAATGCTCGCCCCGGACGCGGAGCGCGTGATCATCGAGGACTTGTCCCCCGCCTACGCCGCGCTCAACGCCCCGGTGGAGCAGATTGACCTGGTGAGCATCGGCTGCCCCCACGCCTCGCTGGACGAGATCGCCGAGGTCGCCCGCGCGGTGGATGACCGGCGGCTGCGAGCTGCGCTATGGATCACCACCGCCCGCCAGATTAAAGACCGGGCGGCGGAGGCGGGGTACGTGGCCACCATCGAAGCGGCTGGCGGTCGCGTGGTCGCCGATACCTGCCTGGTCGTCGCCCCGATGGACGCGCTTGGCTTCCGCACGCTGGCTACTAACTCGGCCAAGATGGCTTTCTACACGCCGTCCCACTCTGGCCTGCAAGTGCGATTCGGCCCGCTGGAGCAATGCCTGGACGCAGCACTGACGGGGAGATGGAAATGTGAAACGTAAAAACGTGATGCGTAAACGTGCTCCTTACGTTTTACGCTTCACGTCTTACGCCCTGGAGGCGCAGAAGTGCAGAACGGGCTGACTCTGTTTTCGCTGGGCCAAATTGCTGGGTATTCGATGAAAAAACGTTTGCAAGGAAGGATTATCAAGGACGGGAAGGCCCACGGTATCGCCCTGGTCTCCCCGGAACCCATCGGTTTCCTGGGCGGGGTGGATCCCGATACCGGGGTCGTGATCGAGCCGGGACACCCGCTGGAGGGGGAGTGCATCGCTGGTCGTATCCTCGTCTTCCCCACCGGCAAGGGGAGCACCGTCGGCTCGTACACCCTGTACCGTCTGGCGCGCAACGGGCTGGCCCCGGCGGGGATCATCAACGCTGAGAGTGAGGCCATCGTCGCCGTGGGCGCGATCATCGCCGACATCCCGATGGTGGATCAAGTGGACATCAGCCAGATTCGCAGCGGGGACGTGGTGAGCATAAACGGAGAGGTAGTGACCGTTGGCTGAGCTGGTATTTCTCAAACTGGGCGGCTCGCTCATCACCGATAAGAACCGGGAGGCCACCGCGCGGGAGGAGGTGATCCGCCGCGTGGCCCGGGAAGTGCGGCAGGCCCTGGACGCCCGGCCTGACCTGCGGCTGGTGTTGGGCCACGGCAGCGGGTCTTTCGGACACTTCGTGGGCCGGCGCTACGGCACGCGGCAGGGCATCCGCGACGAGACGAGCTGGCGCGGCTACGCCGAGACCGGGGCCGCCGCTGCCCGTCTGAATCGTCTCGTGACCGATGCCTTCCTCGCGGCGGGCGTGCCCGTGCTCTCCGTACAGCCCTCGGCCTCGGCCCGCTGCCGTGACGGTGAACTCCTGTCCATGGAAGTCCGCCCCATCAACGTCGCACTGGCCCACGGGTTGGTGCCCCTGGTCTACGGTGACGTAGCCCTGGACGAGGTGCGCGGTTGCACCATCATCTCCACCGAGCAGATCTTCGCCTGGCTAGCGGATCAGCTTCACCCGCAGCGCATCATTCTGGCCGGCGTCGTGGATGGGGTCTTTGACCGCGATCCCCTGCGCGATCCCGCCGCGCGGCCCATCGCCGAGATAACCCCGGCGACGTTCCCGGCCATCGGGCGTCAACTGGCCGGTTCGCACGGGGTGGACGTCACCGGCGGGATGCTCTCCAAAGTACGGGAGATGCTGGCCCTGATTGAACGGCAGCCAGACATGGAAGTACACCTCATCTCCGGCCAGGAGCCGGGCCGCATCGTCCGGGCTCTACTTCGCCAGAAACCAATTGGCGGCACGGTGCTGCACGCGAGCCGCCGTCAGCACCAAATATAGCTTGCCAAATCGCATCAAAAGGATTATAATTCGGCTCGTTGTTACACGGATCGCCAGGTGACTATAGATCGCCAAAGGTCTCTGACCGAGGCGAAGATGGTCTCGGTCGGAGACCTTCGCCCATCGCAGTACTGGAGGCCAAGATGCCAATTCCTTCTACTACCGCTCGTGAACTCGCCAACCGTGCCTACGGCGCGGGTGCTTCCGTGCTGCGCGGCCAGCTCGTGTCCGACGGTGGCCGATTGATCATCGGCGACATGGACCTACAGGAGTGGCTGAGGGAACACGTGGGCCACGAGGTGATCCTGGTCGCTGCCTCCATTGGCGAAACGGAGGGCCAGCGTCGCACCTGTCGCATCTGCGGACGGGAATACGATGGCCTGGAGTGCCCTCACTGTCGAGATGCTCGTCTGCGACTGCGGGGTGGTTAAGCGCCACCATGGCGTTGAAGAAAACATTAGACCTCCGGGGTCTCCGAGGCCTCGGAGGTCTGGTAAGTATTGGGAAAGCCGGGTGCGAGCGTGATCCTGAGAGGTTTTGACGAGGTGAGATGATGTGGAACATTGATTGGAGTGTGGTAGCGCATGGAGTGCAGCTCACTGTGGTGGGCATGGGGCTGGTCTTCATGGCCCTGGGCCTGGTGGTGCTCTCGATGGTTATCCTCACCCGCCTGCCCTGGTTGCAGGTCAAAGAGGGCAGCAGCAAGGAAAGCGCCGAGGGTTCAGAGCACTCATCTCCCCTGGTCGAGGCGGACGAGCGAGCGCGGGTGGCGGCCATCGCCGTGGCCCTGGCGTTGAGCGAGGAACGTCCCCGTCCGGCGTTGACCCCCCCGGCAGGCTCGGTGAGTGCCTGGAAGATACAGGGTCGCATCCTTCAATTGCAGAGGTGAGCAAATCAGCAAATCAGCAAGTCAGCAAATCAGCGAGGGGCAGGGACTGTGAAGCGATTTAAGATTACCATCGATGGTAAAAGCTACGATGTAGAAGTGGGAGATGTGCGCGTCTCGCCCATCATGGTGAAGGTGGATGGGGAGGAATTCGCCGTGGCAGTGGAGCGAGAAGCCGCGTCAGCAGCCACCCCGACCGCCAGCCCTGCGGTTTCGACGGCTTCCGCGCCGGCAACTGCAGCCGTGTCCACTGGCGCGGGCGAGGTCATCGCCCCCATGCCCGGCACAGTGATGGACATCGCGGTCAAAGTCGGCGACGTAGTCAATCATGGCCAGCGACTTTGCAATCTGGAGGCAATGAAGATGAAAAGCCCCATCCGCTCCACGTCCGCAGGTACGGTGACCGAGGTCCACGTGAGCGAGGGGCAGAGTGTGAACTACGGCGACGTGTTGTTCGTGCTGGAAGTCGGCAACTGAAATCAGGGAGGGAGAAGCAGAAGGTGGATTGGACATCGTTGATCAATGAGCTCCTGCGAGGGATTATCACTCTGGGGATGGAGTGGCCGCGCATTATCATGATGATCGCTGGCGGCATCCTCATCTGGCTGGCCATCGCCAAGGAATACGAGCCCGTGCTGTTGCTGCCCATCGGCGTGGGCTGTATCCTGGCCAATATCCCACTGACCGGCATGAATATCGGGCAGCACTACGGCTTGTTCGACGTGCTCTATCAGGGCGGGATCGCCAACGAGCTGTTCCCGCTGCTGATTTTCATCGGTGTGGGGGCGATGACCGATTTCGGCCCGCTGTTGGAGAATCCGCGCACGGCGTTGCTGGGCGCGGCGGGCCAGTTCGGGATTTTCGGCACGCTGCTGCTGGCTACCTTCTTTGGTTACACGATCAAGGAATCGGCGTCCATCGGGATCATCGGCTCGGCGGATGGGCCAACCTCGATCTACGTGGCCAGCAAGTTAGCGCCGCACATGCTGGGGCCCATCGCCGTGGCCGCGTATTCGTACATGTCACTGGTGCCGGTCATTCAGCCGCCGGTGATGCGCCTGCTGACTACCCGGCAGCACCGTCTGATCAAGATGCCTTACACCTCGCGGCCCGTTTCGCGCGCCACGCGCATCCTGTTCCCCATCGTAGTCACCCTTCTGACCGGCATCCTGGTGCCGCTGGCCACGCCCCTTATCTCGATGCTCATGTTCGGCAATCTGCTGCGTGAGGCGCTGGTGGTGGAGCGGCTTTCCAAAGCGGCACAGAACGAACTGGTGAACGTGGTGACCATCTTCCTGGGACTGGCCATCGGCTCGACGATGGTTGCCGAGCAGTTCCTGACGGTGAAAACCATCGGCATCATCGTCATGGGAGCGGTGGCCTTCGCCCTGGACACGGCAGGCGGGTTGCTGTTCGGCCAGTTAATGCGTATCCTGAGCGGCAACCGTTTTAACCCGCTCATCGGTGCGGCGGGCATCTCCGCTTTCCCCATGTCGGCGCGGGTCGTGCACAAAGTAGCCCAGGAGGAGGATTTTTCCAATTTCCTGCTGATGCACGCCATGGGTGCAAACACGGCGGGGCAGATTGGATCGGTGCTGGCCGGCGGGGTGGTGATGGCCTTGCTGTCGGGAGGTAGTTGATCTCTAAAATGCTTCAGCAACGTCTCATTGCCCGACATCGCTTTATCACGAATAAACAACCAGTAGTTTTGGGCAATCTCCCCCTTGTGTGTTGGTGCCCCTCGTCCGCCCCTCGCAGGGGGGAAGCCTGTCCTCCCCCCGTTCCACGGGGGGAGCTAGAGGGGGGCGCGATCCGTGCATAGCCACTTTGTAAAATCGTAACTGCTCAGGCTACTTCTGTTAGCGATTGAAATCGCCTCTAGAGGGCTTGCAGCCGAGCGTCCACCTGCGTGGACGCGCCTGTCCACGCAGGTGGACAGCCAGCTTTAGCTCCTCAGG
>JAGGZG010000203.1 GCA_021162125.1 Anaerolineae bacterium | reverse complement strand
GGATAGACTTAGGCAGGGCAATGACGAGACAATTGTTTGAGAAACGACAACAGCCGCACGGCACGTTCGCCAACATTTTGCTGATTTTCCTGTCCATTTTGCTGGCTCTCATCGTCGGCGCCGGACTGATCGCCATGGCCGGGGGGGGACCGATCGAGGCATATCGCGCTCTGTTCTACGGCGCTTTCGGGCGGGTGTACGGCCTGGTAGATACACTGGTCAAGGGAACTCCCCTGCTCCTGGCCGGCCTCGGCCTGGCCATAGCCTTCAAAGCCAGCGTCTGGAACGTAGGGGCGGAGGGACAGATTTACATGGGCGCTCTGGCCGCTGTCTGGGTCGGGCTGAACGTCAGCGGGGTCCCGACGTGGATACACCTTCCGCTGGCGTTGCTGGCCGGGGCCATTGGAGGCGGCCTATGGGCGCTCATCCCCGGTCTGCTGAAAGCGTACCTGAAGGTGAATGAGGTCATCGTGTCGTTGATGCTCAACTACATTGCCATTCTGTTTGTGAGCTGGCTGGTTCATGGCCCGATGGAGGAGCCCGGTGGCTTCATGCCCCAGACGCCGCGCGTGGCCAAGACCGCTCAACTGCCACTGCTGTTCCCCCCCACCCGACTTCATGCCGGTGTCCTCGTCGCTCTCGGCGCCACTCTCCTGGTCTACTTCATGCTGTTCCACACGTCGTTGGGATATCGCATACGCGCCGTCGGCGCCAACCCCAAAGCCGCGCGGTTCGGAGGCATTGAAGTCGAACGTTCCATCGTGCTGGTCATGTTCCTGAGCGGCACGTTGGCCGGCCTGGCTGGCGCTAACGAGGTTCTGGGCATCCACTACCGGCTCCTGGATGGCATCTCCCCTGGCTACGGCTTTACTGCCATGGTGGTCGCCTTGCTCGGCAAACTTCATCCGCTAGGAGTGGTGGCCGCCTCGTACTTGTTCGCCAGCCTGACTGTAGGCGCTGACATGATGCAAAAGATTGTTCATGTCCCCATCGCTCTCTCCCGTGTGATCCAGGGATTGGTTGTGCTGTGTGTCCTCGGCACCGACATCCTGTTGATGTACGATTTTGTGCCGCTGCGGCGGTCGCGCCAGGAACCCGCCGGCGAGAGTGTTGGGGAGGAGACGTAGGCAAAATGCTCGAGAAAGTCCTTAGCACGCTCTTCATCGTCAACTTCCTGGCATCCACGATCCGGGTTGCCGCTCCGATTCTGTTTCTGGTTTTGGGAGAGATCTATGCCGAGAAATCCGGTGTCCTGAACATAGCTCTCGAGGCCCAAATGCTGACGGGGGCGCTGGTGGGGTTCATTGGTGCCTACTACACCCACAACAACTGGCTAGGTCTCTTGATCGGGATAGTGGGTGGCAGCCTGATCAGTCTGCTATTTGCCTTTCTGACCGTGACCCTCCGCGCCGACCAAATCGTGGTCGGTATCACTCTCAACATCTTCGCCCTGGGTCTAACGACCTTCATATACCGCGTCCTGTTCGGTGTGGCTATCATCCCCCCTCACGTGGAACCGATGCCGGAGATCACCCTCCCTGTGCTCAGCGCGTTGCCCTTCGTCGGGCCAATTCTGTTCCAACAAAAAGCACTGGTCTACCTTGCCTTTCTCGTCGTGCCCATAGCGTACTTTGTCCTGTACCGCACGACGATTGGCCTGAACATCAGAGCCGTAGGCGAGTATCCGCTGGCCGCCGAGACGGTGGGCATCAACGTCCGGGGCATCCGTTACATGTGCATCCTGTTGACGGGAGTGGGAGCGGGACTGGGAGGAGCTTTCCTGTCAATCGGCCAGTTGAGCCGCTTCACCGATAACATGGCCGCTGGTCGCGGCTTCATCGCGCTGGCCATCGTCATCTTTGGCCAATGGAATCCTTACCGGGCTGCCCTGGCCGCACTCATCTTCGGTGCAGCCGATGCCTTGCAATTGTCCCTCCAGGCCGTCGGGCTCCAGATTCCATCTCAGTTCCTGCTCATGTTACCCTATGCCGTCACGGTCATCGCCATGATCGTCGTGGCCCGCCGGGCCATTGCTCCCGCCAGCCTGGCCCAGCCCTATGTTAAAGAAGGTTGATGAGGATAGCCAGAATGAACAAGACATCCGCCTTGCGCGAGTTGACAACCGCCCAGGTCGCCCGCCTGGAGCCAGCCCAATGGCTCGTGGTCTGGCCTGTGGCTTCGCTGGAACAGCATGGCCCCCATCTGCCCCTGGGCACAGATGCCATCGTCCTGGAAGCCATCGTCGAGCGAGTTCGCGAGCGCCTGGGAGCCGGTTTTCAGGCCCTATTCTTGCCGATGATGCACCTGGGCAAAAGCCCAGAGCACCTGACCTTCCCGGGCACGGTTTCGCTGCAAGCTTCTACCCTGCTGGCCGTGGTGGATGACTTAGTCGCCAGCCTGGCTGCCCATCAATTCCGGCGGTTTGTCTTCTTGAACGGTCATGGTGGCAACACGGCTCTGCTGCAAGCCGTAGGGCCGGACCTGCGCTACAGATATGGGGTGCGCGTCTACTACCTGGACTTGTGGGCCAGCTCTTTCTTTGACGACATCATCGCCGAATTGTTCCCCAGCCTGGTTGGCAGGGAAGTGCACGCCGCCTCGGTCGAAACATCATTGCTGTTGCACCTGCGCCCTGAGCTGGTAGACCAGATGCCAGACACTTCGACGCTCAGGGCCGCTGTGGACCAGGAGAGCGTCAACTTGACCGGGACAGTGCCCTTCGGCTGGTTGGCCGGGGATTTTGGGACCTCGGGCGTGATTGGTGATCCATCGCTGGCGTCGGCGGAGGCCGGAGAGCAGATACTGGCCTATGCTGTCGAGCGCGCGTGCCGGATGTTGCAAGAGATTTACGACATGCACGAAGGAGATTGATTGACTGGAGGAGGAATAATGGGAACCTTATTACTGAAAAACGCCCGGCTTTTAGTAACCATGGATGAGCAGCGACGCAAGATCCCCGATGGGGGCATCTTTGTGCGCGACAACGTCATCGAGGCCGTCGGACCGACCCAGGACTTGCCCACAGAGGCCGACCGGATAATTGACGCCTCGAGCATGGTGGTGCTGCCGGGCCTGATTAACACACACCACCACCTCTACCAGACGCTGACCCGGGCCCTGCCGGCTGTCCAAAACGTCGAACTTTTCGACTGGCTGGTGTATCTCTACCCGATATGGGCCGAGTTGTCGGCCGAGGCTGTCTATAACAGCGCCCTCGTCGGGCTGGCCGAGCTCCTTCTGACGGGATGCACCACGGCCAGCGATCACCTCTACCTGGTGCCCAACGACTCGCGCCACGACGACGAGATCCGGGCCGCACGTGAGCTGGGCATCCGCTTCCATGCCTGCCGGGGCAGCATGTCCCTGGGCAAGTCGCAAGGCGGCTTACCCCCCGACAGCGTGGTCCAGACGGAAGATGAGATCATCGCCGACTGCGAGCGGCTCGTTGCCGAGTATCACGACCCAGAGCCTTATTCCATGCTGCGCATTGTGCTAGCGCCTTGCTCGCCCTTTTCTGTGACCGGCGAATCCATGAAAAGATCAGCGGACTGGGCCCGTGCGCGCGGCTTGACCCTGCACACCCACGTCGCCGAGACGTTGGACGAAGAAAAGTTCTGCCTGGAGAAATTCGGCTGCCGGCCGGTCGAATACATGCGGCGGCTCGACTGGGTAGGCCCTGACGTGTGGTACGCTCACGCGATTTTTCTGAACGAGGAAGAGATTGCGCTGATGGCCGAGACGGGCACGGGGGTGGCTCACTGCCCCACCTCTAATATGCGCCTGGGATCCGGGATCGCCCCCATCCGCGAGATGCTGGACGCGGGCGTCAAAGTGGGCCTGGCCGTGGACGGCAGCGCCTCCAACGACTCCTCTCACATGCTGGCCGAGGCGCGCATGGCCATGCTTCTGCAACGAGTGACCAAAGGAGCGTCCGCGTTGACGGCCGAGGAAGCACTGGAGCTGGCCACCCTGGGCGGAGCGAAGGTGCTGGGCCGCGATGACCTGGGATCGCTCGCGCCGGGCAAGGCGGCTGACTTCATCGGCGTGAATCTCGATCGGCTGGAGTATGCCGGCGCGGCCTGCCACGACCCGATGGGCACACTTGTGATGTGCACGCCTCCAACTGTAGACCTGTCCGTCGTCAACGGCCGCATCGTCGTCGAGGACGGCCAAATCCCCAACTTCGACGTAGAACGAGCCATCGCCCGCCAGAATGAGCTGGCTCTGGAGATGGTCAGGAGAGCCGAGGAGAAGCGATAGCATCCCGCTGGGACGGGATGTCCCATTCCGGTTCAGAACCTTTTCAGACTTCCGAGGTCTTCGAAGACCTCGGAGGTCTAACCCCCTGGCGCACTCATCATCACCAACACCGTGCAAGGTGACCTCCAAACTCAAAACTGACCCAAATACCTCCCCGTTCAGATACTTTCTTCCACCAAGTTCCACATTGGATGCCAAAAGAAGCCATTGCCGGATTAGTGGACAAGTGGTATAATAGCAAGTGATGTAAGCCAACCTGCGCGCTTCCGGGGGGTGCCAGGTCAATGTTCGACCGCCACACAACCGGAAAGGAACGCCATCTAGGGAGGATTTGCCACGCCGACTCGCGACTCTGTATCGTGGTCGGCGTGTGTCGCCTGAAGATCCGTGCAGAGGCCAGCGGTCAGGACCAACGTCTCTATCAGCGAAGGCCGATGAGCAAACCACTCGTTCCGCCGCGCCTGACTATCCCCCTCACCAGGACCAGGAAACCGTAGTTTAAAAGCCTACCCGAAAAATTCGGAGAGGGGACTTGGAGGAAACAGTGAGACAGTTCGCCGTGTTGCAACTTTCTGGATGTGCTGGCTGCGAGGTATCACTCCTCAACGCCGAAGCATGGGTGGACCGGTACAAGCTGGTCTACATGCCGCTGGTCATCTCGGCCTACGACGTGCCGGAGGTGGACGTGCTACTGGTGAGCGGCGGCGTGCGCACCGACGAAGACCTCTATAACCTGAGGCGGGCTGCCCGGCGCGCGAGGCAGTTAGTGGCCGTCGGGACGTGCGCTATCTCCGGCGGCGTGGCCAACCTGGGCGACCGCGATGAGGTACGCGAACTCTTTCTCGCCGAGGCAGAGCGACGTCACCTGCCGCGACTGCTGCCCAGGATCCGCCCGGTGGATGCCGTGGTGACCGTTGATCGCTATCTACCTGGCTGCCCGCCGACTCCGGAGCTCTTTATGGCCGTGCTTTTCACCCCCACCGACTTCAAAGTCGGCAAGACCGTCTGCCGGGAGTGCGGTCGCAAGAAGCGCAGGGATATGCGTCCCACCCATCTCATCGGCTTCGAGCAGGGAGAAGTCCTGCCCGACGTCTGCCTAATCAACCAGGGCTACCTCTGTGTCGGCTCCTCGACCCGAGGCGGCTGCCGGGCGCTCTGCACCCGTCCTGGACACCCGTGTGTGGGCTGCCGGGGGCCATCGGATACCTTCATAGATAAGCTGTCGAGTGAGTGGTTTACCAGCATCCAGCGCGTCTTCGCAGCGATGACCGACATCCCGGCGGAAGAGATTGAGACAGCACTACGTTCCCCGCAATTAGCACTCTTCCTCTTCCAATTTTCTGACTACGCCGGCACGGGGCGACCGCCCAGACCGAAAGAGAAGGTGTTGTGAGATGCCCACTTTGATCTTTCCACTCAGCCGCATCGAAGGGCACGCTCAGGTCGTCATCGAGGTGCAGGGCGGGGAGGTGATCTCCGCCCATTTCCAGGCGATAGAGTTCCGTGGCTTCGAGTACTTCGTGCAGGGTGCGCCAGCAGAACAGATGCCCGTGATCGTGCCACGTATCTGCGGCGTTTGCTCGACGGCACATCACGTCGCGGCCGTCAAGACATTGGAGGATGTCTACGGCGTCACGCCGCCTCCGCTAGCACTCAAGATCCGCGAACTGTTGTTGCTCGGTCAGATCATCCAGAACCAGGCCACGTCGCTGTTCATTTTCACCATGCCAGACCGGCTCGGCGTCGCCAGTCTCTTCCAGGCCACCTCTTCGACGAGCCCCTCAACGGGCTCCGGATGCGCCTCAGAACAGGCCAATGCCGAGATTGCCATGCGGGCGCTACAGGTGCGCAAAGCAGGCACCGATCTGATCACGACGGCGGGCGGGCAGTTCATCCACCCCATCAAAGCCGTCGTCGGCGGGGTGACGAGCGGCATCGGGCCAGAGGAAGCCACCGCTATGCGCACTGAGCTGAGCGAGGCACTGCCCATCGCCTGTGAACTATTCGACTGCTACTGGGAGATGTCGCTGGCGATGGGCGAGCGCATCGGCACCTGGGGCGACGATGCGCCGGCGTGCTACATCACCGCCATCGCCGACCGCCGCCCCAACTATTATGGCGACGTTATCCACGTGATGTGTCCCGACGGCGTCGCGCGCGCCAGCTTCTCCGCCCATGACTTCCGTGTACACCTCACCTATCAGGAGACCGATTATAGCTACGCCGGTCAGACCAGCTATGAGGGAGAGGTGATGCGGGCCAACAGCCTGGCGCGCGTCAACATGGCGCGCCGCATGGGTACACCGCGCGCCGACGAGTATCTGACACGCTTCCACGAGGCGTTCGGCCAACCAGCGCACGCGATCATGCTATTCGACCTGGCACGGGGCATTGAGCTGGTCTACGCGCTGGAGCGGGCGATGGAGATCCTGGCCGAACCGCTCGACCACGAGGACACTGCCGTCCCCCACACCCCGCGCGATGGGGAAGGCTATGGCCTGGTCGAAGCGCCGCGCGGCCCCCTGATCCACCATTATCGCATCGAGAACGGCCTCATCGTCCAGGCCGAGTTCATCATCCCCACGGTACATAACGCGCTGGCCATCGAGCGCGCTCTGCGCGTCGCGGCCGAGCGCTACATCACCGCCGAGCGGGTGGATATGGAACTGGAGCACGCCGTGGGACGGGTTGTGCGCGCCTTCGACCCCTGTATCGCCTGCGCCACGCATTGAAGCTTCCCTGCATTGCGGCAGAGGGTAGTTATTAAAGAGACTTTTGTCACAGACACACGACTGCTCCAATGATACAATAAGAGCAGTCGTTTTTAGTATATCAGGAGATAGGTGATGAATGCGTGGACCCTGCCTCAGGTTGATGAGACTCGTTGCACACTCTGCGGGCTATGCGTGGAGGCCTGTCCCTGCCATGCCGTGAAGTTAGGAGAGCGGGGACCGATCTTCTCTTGTCCGGAGGTGTGCCCCAGTCCCAGCACCTGCCCTCCGAATATGGGTGGCTGCTGCGTATGCGAAGAGGTCTGCCCCACTGGTGCGATCACCTACGCTTTCGAGATCGTCCTGGAGGCTGACCAAGACGAGGACGAGTTGTCCAGCGGTTGAAACCACACCACGCCCGCGAAATCGTCTTGGGATCCTGGCACACGGTGCCCTATCTCGTTCCCATTGACAGAGGAGAATAGACGTGTTCGGTGAATTCGTTTATCTGGATAACGCCGCGGCCACCCGCCTGGATGAGCGCGTGCTGGGGGCGATGACCCCCTATTTCCTGGAGACCTATGCGGTCGCCACCTCCCAGTTCGGCTACTCGCCGGGCATCGAAGCCAAAGATGCCCTGGAGGAAGCTCGCTCTACCATCGCCAGAGCACTGAGCGCCAAACCGGAGGAGTTCATCTTCACCTCCGGAAGCACCGAATCCAGCAACATGGCCCTCAAAGGGGTGGCTATGGCCCTGGGGGCTCGGTCGGGAGACCGTCGCCCATCAGGGAAGGGTAAACACATCATCATCTCCAAAATCGAGGATTTTCCCGTCCTGTACAGCGCCAGAGCCCTGGAGAAACAAGGCTTCCGCGTGACCTATCTCGACGTAGACGAGTATGGACGGGTGAACCTGGATCAACTACGCCAGGCCATAACCCCGGAGACGATCCTGGTCTCAATACAGACCGCCAATCAGGAAATCGGCACCCTGCAAGACGTAGCGGCCATCGGCGCCATCTGCCGCGAGCAGGGCGTGCTGTTCCACACTGACGCCACGCACTCCTTTCCCCGCGTGCTGCTGGACGTGCGCGAAGTGCCGGTAGACCTGGTCACGGTGACGGCACACCTGATCCACGGCCCCAAAGGGATAGGCGGATTGTACGTGCGGAAGGGGACGCCGTTGGTCAAGTGGATGGACGGCGGCTTCCAGGAGTTCAACCTGCGGGCCGGGGAAGAGAACATCCCTGGCGCGATTGGATTCGCCACGGCTGTGAAGCTGGTAACGCCAGAGGAGACGGCCCGACTGCAAGACATGCGCGACCGGCTGATCGAGCGCCTGTTGCAAATTCCCCACTCGCGCCTCAACGGCCATCCCACGCTGCGGCTGCCCCACAACGCCAACGTCTCGTTCCGCTTCGTCGAGGGCGAGTCAATCTTGCTGCACCTGGACATGCGAGGTTTCGCCGTCAGCACGGGCTCGGCCTGTTTCAGCCGCTCGCTGGAGGCCAGCCACGTCATTCTAGGGATCGGCGGCAACCACGAACGGGCGCACGGTTCGGTGCGTTTCACTTTTGGCCGCTTCAACAAGCCCGAGGACGTGGACGCGGTGGCGGATGCTATTTCCGAGGTCATAGCTGCTTTGCGAGAGATCAGCCCACTGGGGAAAGAGTAGTAAACAAAAAGCAACGAGTAACGAGTAAAAAATAACGGGTTGACGAGGAGAAGTAACACGCACCACGCACTACGCACCACGTGATATGCGTGACGACCACAAGGAGATAAGTACAAATGCCATTACCATATAGCGAAATCGTGATGGAACACTTTCGGAACCCGCGCAACGTAGGACGCATAGAGAACCCCGATGGAAAGGCGGTAGAGGGAAGCCCGGCCTGCGGCGATATGGTGGCCGTTTATCTAGCGGTGGACCCGGACAGCCAGCGCATTACCGACGTAAAATTCGAGTCCTACGGCTGCGCCTCCAACATCGCCACCGGTTCCATCATCACCGAGCTGGCCAAGGGCAAAACCCTGGAAGAGGCCAAATCCATCACATGGAAGCAAGCATCCGAGGCGCTGGGCGGTTTGCCGCCGATCAAGACGCACTGTTCGGTGCTGGCCGTGGACGGGTTGCGGGCGGCCATCCAGAACTACAGGGAGCGGCACGGGCTGGTCAAAGAGCGCGTGCCGACCACGGTCGAGGTGGTGCGCAAGCGCCTGAAGCACGTGATGAATCCCATGACCGGCCTCGACCTGGTGCGCACCAAGATAGTGCGCGACATCGAGGTCAGCGGTGGAAAGGTGCGCGTGGCGATTGACCTGCCCGCCGATCACCAGTTCGCGGCCAATATCCGCGAGGAGATTCTGGAAAAGATCGAGCACTTGTGGGATGTGGACGAAGTGGTGATAGAGTTTACGGAGTGAGGTAGAAGGATGGCCGAGATCAAGGCAGATACCCGAGAGGCAAAGTGCCCGGCAGTTGAGGCCAACATCACGGTGGATTGCCGGGGGGAGACCTGCCCCGTGCCGCTGGTGGAGACCCGCAAAGCACTGCGGAAAGCATCGCCGGGCGACGTGATCGAGGTGCTCGGCACGCACCCGGCCTCGAAGAAAGAGATACCAATGGCGGTCGAGGCACTTAAGTTGAAACTACTGAGCGTCGAGGGGGCTGACACCGACTGGACGATCCGCATCCAAAGGTAGGATGAGCATGGCTGAGAATCGAGACAACTTACGGGAGCACGCACCCCATCCGCGCAAGGTCGCCGTGGTCGGCGCGTTTGTGGTCAATGTCTATGAGCACGATTTCCCCCACCAGGCCGCCGAGCAGCAGCGCGTAGGCGAAGGTAGAGCCGACCATGCCGGCGCCGACCACGGCGACCTTGCGCGGATGGGGTG
>JAGGZG010000027.1 GCA_021162125.1 Anaerolineae bacterium | reverse complement strand
CTGGCGCATCGTGGCCCCGACGGCCATGAGGTCTTCGTGGATGGACACGTTGGCCTGGGCCACGCTCGCCTGGCGGTGATTGACCTCTCCGTTGCCGCCAGCCAGCCCATGCCCAACGAGGACGGCTCGCTGCACATCGTCTTTAACGGTGAAATCTACAATTACCGCACCTTGCGGGAGCAGGTGGCAGCACGGGGGCACACGCTTCATTCGCGTAGTGATACAGAAGTCATCTTGCACCTTTACGAAGACAACGGCCCGCGCTGCGTGGAACAATTGCGCGGCATGTTTGCCTTTGCCCTCTGGGACGGACGTCGTCGTCGGCTCTTCCTGGCCCGCGACCGGGTGGGGAAGAAGCCGCTTTTTTATTATCACGACGCCGGCCGTTTCATCTTCGGCTCCGAGATCAAAGCCCTGCTGGCTCATCCAGACGTTCCCCGCGCGTTGAACGCCACCGCTCTCCCGTACTACCTGGCCCACGGATACGTTCCTACGCCGGAGACTATGTTCTCTGGCATCAAACGAGTGCCGCCGGGGCGCGTGTTGACGGTTGAGGGTGACGAGCTGAGCATGACCCGATATTGGCGTTGGCCTCTGGGAGAATCGGGGAGACCGGGAAAGCTGAAGGAACCGGGGGAGGAGGAGTGGGCAGGGCGGGTACTCGACGTGTTGTGCGATGCGGTCTGCGTGCGGTTGGTCGCTGACGTGCCGTTGGGTGCTTTCCTCAGCGGCGGCCTCGATTCCAGCCTGATCGTGGCCCTGATGAGCCAGGCCCAGGACGAGCCGGTGAAGACTTTCGCCATCGGCTTCGGTGGCGAGCCCTCGTTCAACGAGCTGGACTACGCCCGTCAGGTGGCTCACCGCTTCGGTACCGATCACCACGAGTTCGTGGTGCAGCCCGACGCGGTGGATTTGCTGCCCGCGTTGGTGCGCCATTACGATGAACCCTTCGCCGACTCGTCGGCTATCCCCACTTACCTGGTCGCCCAACTCACTCGTGAGCACGTCACCGTGGCCCTCACCGGCGACGGCGGCGATGAGCTCTTCGCCGGGTACGAGCGCTTCGCTGCGGCGCGTCTGGCCGAACGTTACCGGCGACTGCCCGGCCTGCTGCGCCAGGCCATCAGCGGGGTGGTACGCCGCTTGCCGGAATCCACTGCCTATCGCGGATTCGCCCGGCGTGCGCGGCGCTTCGTAGACGCCGCCGACCTGCCGCTGGCGGCACGTTACCTGAGTTGGGTGGGCCTGTTCAGTGCGGACATGCGCCGGGCATTGCTGTCCTCCCATCCAGGCCTGGCCCATGCTGACGTGCTGGCCGATTACCGTGCCCACTTTGAACAAGCGGCTGGGCTGGATCTGGTGAGCCAGCTCTTGTACGTGAACGCGACCACCTACCTGCCCGGTGATCTGCTGGTCAAGACCGACCGCATGACCATGGCCCACGGCCTGGAGGCTCGCTGTCCCTTCCTGGATCAGGAGTTGATCGGCCTGGTGGCAGGCATGCCGACGGCGCTCAAGCTACGGGGGATGACCACCAAGTACATTTTGAAGCGAGTGGCGGAGCGCTTGTTGCCCCGCGAGATCGTTCATCGTCCCAAACACGGCTTCGGTGTGCCGGTAGGGCGCTGGTTTCGCCGGGAACTGCGTGACTACGTGCGTGACGTGTTGCTCAGCCCACGTGCCCGGCAGCGTGGTTACCTCGATCCGGTGGCCGTCGAACGCTTGATTGACCAACACCAGCACGGACAGCGTGATTGGGGTCATCAGCTCTGGACGCTGCTCACTTTCGAGTTATGGCACCAGACCTACCTGGACTCTCGACCTCCTCTCTTCGCCCTGAGTGGGGACGAGGGGCGAACTGACAGAAGTTTCTCGCTGACAACAATTGTGGTATAATTAGAACGGCTTCGCACAAGCCAGGACGAGCCGGTTACGTGGAAAAGCGGGCGTGGATTGAGATGGGGAGTGGCAGACTGTGAGTGAAACCAGGCTGCTTTATGACATCAGCCGTAAGCTGAATTCTGACCTGGACCTGGATCGCATACTGTCCGACGTTCTGGCCCTGACCGTGCCCAGCGTGGATGCACGCGATGGGAGCATTATGGTTTTCGATGATGCCGGTCGAGTCTCCCACCAGATTCTCATCCGCAAGGGACTGCCTCCTCATCAGGTTCGGGAAATAATTGGCAAAGTGCTCACCGGTGGGCTGGCCGGGTGGGTAGTCGCGCACCGGCAGGGGGCAGTTGTCAGCGATATCAAACACGATGAGCGTTGGCTGCTTTTGCCCGACGGCTGCCTGGAGACTGGCTCCGCTATCGCCGTCCCCCTGATACGCCGGGACAAGGTGGTGGGCGTGCTCACCTTGATCCACCCGCAGCCTAATCATTTCAACGAGAATCATCTGGTCCTGCTGACATCCATCGCCAACCAGGCGGCTGTGGCTGTGGAAAACGCTCGTCTATTCCGGGCCGTTCAGGAGGAGCAGGCCAAGTTGCAGGCTATTCTCGACGAGGCCGCCGACGCTATCCTGGTTACCGATAACGATGGTCGGGTGCTCCTGATGAACCCCGCTGCGCGGCTGGCTTTTCGCGCCGGAGCTCCCCTGCCGGAAGGGGCCAGGTTGCAGGACGCCGTGGATAACGAGGATCTGTTGGCCCTGTTCCAGCAAGCAATGGAAAAGGGATTGCCCCAGGAGAAAGAGATACGCCTCCCGGACGGCCGCACCCTGTTCGCCACGGCGACTCCGGTGCGTGACGTGGGGTGGGTGGCAGTGATGCAGGATATCACCCATCTCAAAAAACTGGACAAGATGAAGTCCGATTTCGTGGCCATCGTCTCCCACGACCTGCGCTCACCTTTGCAGATGATTTATACCTACACGGGCTTAATTCCCGAGGCGGGCCCGATAAACGAGACCCAGAGGGAGTTCATTGAGGGGATCAACCACAGCGTGGAGAAGATGTCGGCCCTGATCCGTGCCCTGTTAGACCTGGCCAAAGTCGAAGCTGGCATGGATATGACCATGAAAGTGTGCCAGATGGATAACTTGATCCGCGCCTCGCTGATCGCTCCATCGAAACAGGCCGCTCTGAAGGGAATCTCCATCCATACAGAGATTGACTCCCCCTTGCCCCTGGTCGCCGGCGATCCCACTCGCTTGGAGCAGGTGATGTCCAATCTGCTGGGCAATGCTATCAAGTACACACCGGCCGGTGGGCAGATAACCGTCACTGCCTGGGCTGCCGATTGCGAAGTCATCGTCGAGGTGACCGATACGGGGATCGGCATCGCCCCTGAGGATCAGGCCCATCTCTTCGAAAAGTTCTTCCGCGTGAGGAGCCCGCAGACTAAAGACATCGAGGGCACCGGGCTGGGGCTGGCTATTGTCAAATCCATCATCGAACGGCATGGCGGTCGGGTGTGGGTGCGCAGCCAGCCGGGGGTGGGCAGCACCTTCGGCTTTGCCCTGCCTGTGACCTCCGTTTTATAAGCCGGGTGCTGACCTACGCTGGCTGCCCTTGATGACCCCCTAGAAAGCAAAGTGCGACGCACTTCTTGAAGTGCATCGCACCCCTCAGAGGCATTGTTCGGTTCCTTCGGTTTAATCGGCTGATTACTCCGGACGCACGGTGTACCCGTGGCGGCTGACTGTGCGGATCAAGCTCGGATTGCGCGCATCGGGCTCCAGCTTGTCACGGAGGTTCTTGATGTGCATCCGTACCAGGGCGGGATCGCCGGTGCCTGGAGGGTAATCCCAGACCTCTTGTAACAGCCGTTCGCTGGAGAACACTTCACCGGGGTGGCTCATCAGGTGGTGGAGGAGTTCGAACTCGATAGGGGTGAGCAAGACGGTCCGGTCGTTGATAGTTGCCTCAAAAGTGCGGCAGTTGAGCGAAAGTGGCCCCACAGTGAGAATGTCCGCCGTCGGCTCTGCCGGCGGGGGTTGACAGCGGCGCAGGATGGCTTTGATGCGTAGCTCCAGCTCCTGAATGTCAAACGGCTTGGTGATATAGTCGTCGGCACCGGCCTCGAAGCCCTCGATCTTGTCGTCAATCATGGAACGGGCTGTGAGGAAAATAATGGGAATGGACTCGGTCCTCTTGTCTGCTCGCAGCCGGCGACAGACCTCGATGCCGTTCATGCGCGGCATTGAAATGTCCAGGATGAGCAGATCGGGACGGTGCTCTTGCACTAATCCCAGGGCTTCAATGCCGTTGTACGCCGCGGCGACCTCGTGCCCTCGCTTTTGTAAGCCCCGCTGCATGGTATCGGCGACATACACATCATCGTCTACAACCAGAATGCGTGCCATAGACTCTCCCCCATGCTATGGATTGACTATCCTGTCCACGTTGCTATTTACATTATACCACTTTTTGTCTACTTGACAAGCCGTTTGACGGAGTCCGTGTTTGAACGTATAATACCAAAGCCAATGCAACACGCAACACGACTTGGGGCGTCAAAGGTGCAATATCGGGCCTCTGGCTCTGTTTTCACTGGATCAAATCGCGCTGAGTATATCAGGGGGCAATCATGGCCGACCGAAAGGGAAAGTACACTACCATCAGTATACCGCGTGAACTGTACGAACGGGTGGAGAGGATCATCGAAGATACTGGATTCCGTAGTCCTACGGAGTACATCGTCTATCTCACCCGGCAGGCGGTGACGGCCATAGAGGCTGACCGGCGACTCATTTACTCACTGCCTTACATGATCTCAGGGGAAGAGGAAACGTGAAGGCGTGAAACGTGAAGACGTGAAGCGTAAGATTTCTGGCACGAAGCCTTACGCTTCACGTTTTAGGAGCGTGTTTCAATGCACACGCGAGGTAACCGACGAAAAGTGCTGGTCATCGGCGTTGATGGGGCGGACCCGCTGCTGCTGAAACGTTTGTTACGGGCCGGAGATTTACCCCACATGGCCAAGCTGATTTCGACAGGCTCCTTCGGCCCGCTGGAGACCACTTTCCCACCGGTCTCGCCCGTGGCCTGGAGCTCGTTTCTGACCGGGGTCAGCCCGGTCCGGCACGGTATCCGCGATTTCGTCACCAAAGCACCTGGGACGTACCGCCCCACCATCGGATTGTTCACTATCTCGGCGGATGCGTCGGGCTTGCCGGTCTACACCAGCCGCCGGCGAGCTCCGACGCTGGCTCAGATACTCGGCGGCAGCGGGCGCACCAGCTTTCTGCTGAGAGTCCCTGGCACCTTCCCTCCCGACCCCGCCCCCGGAGGCACGCTCGCTGGCCTGGGTATGCCCGACCTGCGGGGCTCCTTCGGCACCTCGGCGTTGTACACCACCGATCCCGACCGAAAACGCGAAGCGCCCTCCGCTGAAGAGTTGCCCGTCTACGTCCTGACGTCGGATGGCACAGGGACGTGGCATAGCATCGTTGAGGGCCCCGGATCGGCCACAGTGCCACTGCGTTGCCGGATAGCCAGCGGACGGCTGTTCATCTCGTTGGGCGATGTCCCGCATCCCATCGCCGCCCTGAAGGCCGGGGAGTGGAGCGAGTGGCTGCGCGTCACTTTTGCCGTGCCTGGACGAGGGGCCGTCCCCGGCCTGTGTCGGTTCAAGGTAGTGGCTCTTAGCGCCAATCGCGTGGAACTGTATCGCACTGCCGTGCAATGTGCCCCCGATGCGCCCCTCTTCCCCCTCAGCGAGCCTGCCGGGTTCGCCGCCGAGCTTGCCTCGCGCATCGGCCCGTTTGCCACTCTGGGCCTGCCCGCCGACGAGACCGGTCTGCGCCAGGGGTTGATCACCCCGGACACTTTCCTGGAGGATGCTTACCACGGGTGGGAGGAACAGGCGGCCATCGCTGAGACGGTGGTACGTGAGCGGGGCTGGCACTTATGCGTAGCTCATTTCTTCACCGTTGACAACGTCCAACATCTTTTTTGGCACTATCAGGATGCGCGACATCCGGCTTTCACGCCAGAGGGTGCTGCCCGATACGGTGGCGAGATTGAGCGGGCGTACCGCTGGATTGACACCCGGGTAGGCCGCTTGCTGGAGCTGGTGGACGAGGACACGGTGGTCATGGTCGTCAGCGATCACGGCGGCACGCCCATTTACCGGCACGTGTACCTCAACACCTGGTTGCAAAGCCGGGGATACCTTCAGGCTGTGGATCCGCCGTCGCCGCCCGGTGGGCCGCGCAAAGTATCGCGCATTGATTGGGATCACACCCGCGCTTGCATGTTCGGCACGGGAAGCATCTGGCTCAACGTCCGTGGCCGCGAACCGCGAGGCATAGTCGCCCCAGGGCCGGAGTACGAGGTACTGCGGCAGCGGATCAGCGACGACCTGCTGGCCTGGCGCGATCCAGAGACAGGTGAGGCGGTTGTCAAGGCTGTGCTCCGTGGTGAAGAAGTCTACGGCGAATCCGCGTGCGAGGAAGGGCCGGACCTGATCCCGGCCTTGCATCTAGGATACGGGCTGGGGCGCGGAGAATCGCTGGGGCGGGTGGTGAGCGGCGTGCCCCTCGTCGGCCCTAACCGCAGCCAGTGGTCGGGTGGGCATGAGGGGCCCTACCTGCCCGGCGATGTCCCCGGCGTGCTGCTCGTGGCCGGGCAGGGGATCAAGCCGGGTGTGGAGTTAGATGATGCGCGGATCATTGACGTGGCTCCCACCATCCTGCACCTGTTAGGAGAGACTGTGCCTGCCGGAATGGAAGGTAGGGTGTTGACCCGATTGCTGATCGAGTAGGTAGGACATCCCTGGCTTTGGTCCGGCGGTCGGCGGTTTGAGCCTAGAACTCGGTCACGCCGGTGAAGGTGAACTCCGAGAGCTTGAGGGCGGGCACGCAGTCCCCACCGCCGAGGCCGGATAGCAGCCGTCGTTCGCGGCCCACGAGTTCCACCTGGGCCAGGG
>JAGGZG010000134.1 GCA_021162125.1 Anaerolineae bacterium | reverse complement strand
GCCCTGGCCATCACCGACCACGGGGTGATGTACGGGGTGATTGACTTCTATCGCGCCTGCCGGAAGGCCGGTATCAAACCCATCATCGGCATCGAGATGTACATCGCCCCCCGTGGCATGACCGATCGCGACTCTAAACTGGACAAAAGTCCCCACCATCTCATCCTCCTGGCCCGCAACAACACCGGCTACCAAAACCTGTTGCAGATTGCCACCGCCGGCCAACTGGAGGGCTTCTATTACAAACCCCGCGTGGACAAAAAATACCTGGGCGAACACGCCGCTGGGCTGATCGCCCTCTCCGGCTGCGGATCCGGCGAGATCCCGCGCCTGATCGCTAAGGGACAACTGGATAAGGCCCGCCGCACGGCAGCCCAGTACCGCGAGATGTTCGGTGCTGACAACTTTTACCTGGAGATCCAAAGACACGAGGGCCTGCCCGAACTTGAACAAGTCGGGGCGGGCCTCATCACCTTGAGCCAGGAACTGGGCATTCCCCTCGTGGCCACCAACGACGTCCACTACGTCCGCGCCGAGGACGCCCATGCCCACGAAATTCTGCTCTGCATCCAGACCAACACCACCATCTACGACCCCAAGCGCATGCGCATGGGCGATGAGAGCTTCTATCTTAAAAGCACCGAGGAGATGGCTGCCCTCTTTGCCGACGTGCCCCAGGCGCTGGAGAACACCCTGCGCATTGCGGAGATGTGCGAGGTAGACCTGGAGCCGACGGGCTACCACCTGCCCCCTTTCGAGGTGCCGCCGGGCTTCGACGCCCAGAGCTACCTGCGCCACCTGTGCGAGGAAGGCCTCAAACGCCGTTACCCTGTAATCACCGACGAGATCCGTGCCCGGCTGGAATACGAGCTCAAAGTCATTCACGAAATGGGCTTCGACACCTATTTCCTCATCGTGTGGGATTTGTGCCGCTTCGCCCGCGAGCGCGGAATCTGGTGGAACGTGCGCGGTTCCGGGGCGGGGAGTATCGTGGCCTACAGCATGGGCATCACCAATCTGAACCCCCTACGTTACAGCCTGATCTTCGAGCGGTTCCTCAATCCAGGCCGGGTGACCATGCCCGACATTGATCTGGATTTTCCCGACGACCGCCGTGACGAGATGATCCACTACACCATCGAGAAGTACGGCGCGGACAAGGTAGCCCAGATCATCACCTTCGGGACGATGGGCGCGCGGGCAGCCATCCGTGACGCCGGGCGAGCACTGGATCTGCCGCTGGGCGAGGTGGACCGCGTGGCCAAGCTAATCCCCTACGGCCCTAAAGTGAAAATCACCGACGGGCTGGAGCAGGTGGCCGAGCTGCGCGAGATGTACGAGAGCACCGACTACGTCCGCCAGCTCATTGACACCGCCCGCAGCTTAGAAGGCGTCTCCCGTCACGCCAGCACCCACGCGGCCGGCGTGGTCGTGGCCGACAAGCCCCTGGTGAACTACACCCCCCTGCATCGCCCGCCCAAAGCTGGCGGCGGGGTGATGACCCAGTTCACTATGGAGGTACTGGAAAGCATTGGTCTACTGAAGATTGATTTCCTGGGCCTGGCCACGCTGACCGTCATGCGCCGCGCCTGCGAACTCATCCGCCAGCGACACGGCATCGAGCTCACCCTGGACACCATCCCGGTGGACGATCCCGCTATCTACGAGCTGCTCTCGCGGGGTGACGTGTTGGGTCTGTTCCAGGTGGAATCGGCCGGTATGCGCCGCGTGCTGACCACCATGAAGCCCACCCGCCTGGAACACATCATCGCCGTGGTTGCCCTTTACCGGCCGGGGCCGATGGAGTACATTGATACCTACATCAACCGCATGCACGGCCGGGAACCGGTCACCTACCGCCATCCCAAGCTGGAACCTATTCTGGCCGAAACTTACGGGATCATCGTTTTCCAGGAGCAGATCATTCACATCCTCACCGACCTGGCCGGCTACTCCGCCGCCGACGCTGACCTAGTGCGTCGCGCTGTAAGCAAAAAGAAGAAGGGGGCACTCCTCGAACACCGCAGGTCATTTGTCCGGGGCGCTGTGGAACACAGCGAGCTTCCCCAGGAGACTGCCGAGGCCATCTTCGACGACATTGAATATTTCGCCAGGTACGGATTTAACAAATGCTTGCCGGGCGATGTGGAGGTACTGGATGCAACCAGTGGCCGCCTGGTAAGAGTGGAAGATCTCTACGCTGCGACCGCCTACATTGACAAGGTGGTTACCTGTGACATCGAGAGATTAAAACTACAGACTGGGCAGGTGACCGCCGTAATGGACAATGGGATTAAGCCGGTATTCCGCTTGACAACCGCATTGGGACGGCAGATCGAGGCGACGCCCAATCACCCTTTTTACACCTTCGACGGCTGGCGGCGACTGGACGAAATCCGGCCCGGCGACCGTATCGCAGTGCCCCGCCGATTGCCGGTCGAGGGGCAGGCAGAGTGGGCCGATCACGAGGTCATCGTGCTGGGGTATCTTTTGGCCGAGGGCAACCTTCGTCATCCCCACTCGGTGTATTACTACACTCAGGACGATGAACAACTGGCCGATTACGTCAATGCCGTTGAGAAATTCGACAATGTCAGGTGTAGTGTCAGTATACACAAGAACACTTACTCGGTCTACGCAAAACGCATCCATCGTAGCACGGAGCCCGGTGTAGTACGATGGCTCAAAGCGCTGGGGCTGTGGGGGAAGAGCGCTCGCCAGAAAGAGATTCCGGCTGAAGTATTCACATTGAACAACCGGCAGATCGCACTTCTATTGAACCGCCTTTGGGTCGGCGATGGACACCTGGGTAGTCAAAACGGTTATGTTCACGCCTATTATGCCACCGCGTCAGAACGACTGGCCAGGCAGGTACAACATTTGCTCTTACGGTTGGGCATAGTTAGCCGGCTGCGGCGAGTGAACTTCCCCTATCGGGGCGGGCGGATTGGATACCAAGTGCACATAATGGGCAACGAGCACATTAAACGCTTTGCCGCTACCGTAGGTCAGTATTTTATCAACGGTCGTCACCGCGAGATGTGCACGTATATCCTGAATGCAGAATTCGACACGGCACGAGGTACACGTGATACTATTCCTGTGGCAGTGAAACAGCTCGTGCGGGCAGAGAAAGCGGCAGCGGGCATTACCTGGACTCAGTTGCGAGACGAAGCGGAGGTTGCCCCGCGAGAATTTTACCCAACCCATACGGCGTCAAAAAAGGGCTTTCGTTGGGAAACCATCGCCCGGTTGGCGGACTATTTTGACAGCGACGCATTGCGGCGCCACGCGGAAAGTGACATATATTGGGATGAAGTCATCAGCATTGAATACATTGGAGAGAAACAGACTTATGATCTAACAGTCGCCAGCACACACAACTTTGTGGCCAATGATATTCTGGTTCACAACAGCCACGCCGCCGATTACGCCGTCCTCACCTGCCAGACGGCCTACCTCAAAGCCCACTATCCGGTGGAATACATGGCCGCTCTGCTCAGCGTGGAACGCCACAATACGGACAAGGTCGGGGCCTTCGTCGCCGAGTGTCGGCGGATGCAGATCGAGGTCCTGCCACCGGACGTGAACCACAGCGCGCTGGACTTCACCATCGAAGAGAGACCGGGGAAAGACGGCCAGACCACGGAGGCGATTCGCTTCGGCCTGGGAGCGGTGAAAAACGTGGGCGAAGGGCCGGTGAAAACCATCATCGCTGCTCGCCAGGAGGGCGGCCCCTTCAAAAACCTGGATGACTTTTGCCAGCGGGTGGACCTGCGCCAGGTGAACCGCCGCGCGCTGGAATGCCTGATTAAAGTCGGCGCATTGGATGCATTTGGGCCACGCGCCGCGCTCCTGGATGTCATTGACCAGATGCTGGCCCTCAGCCAGGGCGTCCATCAGGCGCGGGAGGTGGGCCAGCTCAGCATGTTCGACCTGGACAGCGGCCTTGCTCCCGCGTCCGCAGTCGCCATCCGCCTGCCCGACGCGCCCGAGGTCTCGCGGCGCGAGAAGCTGACCTGGGAAAAGGAACTGGTGGGCGTCTACGTCTCCGAGCACCCTTTGCAACGGATGGCAGCCGACCTGCGAGAGACGGTCACGGCCTTCTGTGGCCAGATTGACGAAGAGATGGCCGGTCAGTCGGTGACGGTGGCCGGCGTGGTGAGTTGGGTGCGACCCCACACCACCCGCCGGGGGGAGCCCATGGCCTTCGTCCACCTGGAGGACCTGCAAGGCAGCATCGAGGTCATCGTCTTTCCTCGGGTTTTCAAAGAAACCCGCGACCTCTGGCAGCCGGACAAAATTCTCATCGTGCGCGGCCGGGTGGATGCTAAAGGCCGTGCGCCGAAGATTCTCTGCGAATCGGTGCGGGACCACGTGACCGTCAATCACGTGGATGAAAACCATCACGCGGAAACTCCCCGCCATTTGCGCATCACCATCGCCCGCTCCGGCGACCACGAACAGGACATCGCTTTGCTGGCTCAGGTGCACGAACTCCTCGTCGGCTATCAGGGCGAGGACCGCTTCAGCCTGCACGTGCCCAACGGTACACGCTGGATCCAGCTCGATTTTCCCAACGACACCACCCGCTACTGCCCGGAACTGGAGGCCGCGCTCTCCCGCTTGCCCGGCGTCAGCGACGTGCGGGTGGATTAGAGTGATTGCCGCGATTGTGACAACAGGTGCCCGAGAAATGTTAGCCGCCACTGTCCGAAGAGATAATTGGTCAGTGCGACCGCACAATCCAGCAGGAGGTCCACATGCCATCCAGAAGCAATCCTAAGCCAAGCCGAGAGTGGGGACTCAAAGACATGGAGCATCCCGATGCAGCCATACGTGAGGTGTTGCTGATCGCACTTGAGAAATACGAGAGCGAGGGAGAGCCAGTGATCCTCACTACTGATGAAATCAATGCGGAAATTGTTCGAAGAGGTCTGCGCGACCCCAGGTCGTTGGAGGGCAAGGTGAAGGGAGCTCTCATCGGGGCCTATCGCAAGAGAGAAAGCATGAGCAATTTGAGGCCACCGCTCTTTATTCCAGTAGACAGGGGGACATACCAACTCAACCTCTACTACTTGGATAAACTAAGGCAGTTTCGTGATCTTTGGGGCAGTGGCAAGCTCGCACAGCGTTCCCCAGAGGCTTCTAGAATTTCGCGAGTTGAAAGGTACCTAGAGT
>JAGGZG010000242.1 GCA_021162125.1 Anaerolineae bacterium | reverse complement strand
CCCCCGCGCGCTTCGCGCGCAGGGGGGAAGCCTGTCCTCCCCCCGTGGAACGGGGGGAGCTAGAGGGGGGCGACTTTCTCTCCCCCCCTCAGTCCCCCCCCCCGCGCTTCGCGCGCAGGGGGGAAGTTGGCTACCTGCCCGCCCTTAAACCCGAAGCGGGGGAGGTCTCCAGCGTGGAGCGGGTCAGGCACGGAGCTGCGCGCCCAGTTCCCGTTCCAGTCGGCGGACGATCCGCGCCTGCACTCTGGCGACCTCCTGATCGGTAAGGGTTCGATCATCGGCCTGGTAGGTCAGGGAGAAAGCCAGGCTCTTTTTGCCGGGTGGGATTTGCTCCCCGCGATAGAGGTCGAATAGGAAGACTTCCCGCAGGAGTGAGCCGCCTGCTGCGGTGATGACTTCCTCGACGCGCCGGCCTGGTACGTCCTCGTCCACAACCACGGCCAGGTCCTGGATCACCGCCGGGAAGCGCGAGATGGGGCGCATGAAGCGCGTCGGCGGCATCTGACCGAGAAGTGCCTCCAGGTCGAACTCCAGCAGGCACACTCGCCGTCCCTCCATCTCGAACGCTTCGCAGACCAGGGGATGCACCTCTCCCATCACCCCCACTTCCACGCCGTTCACAGTCAGCACGGCGGTGCGACCGGGCTTGAAAGTGGGGTGCTCGGTTGGAGCGAAGACACAGCTTTCATCCAGACCCAGGCGGGCCAGCAGCGCCTCGACCACGCCTTTCAGGTCGTAGAAGTCGAGTTCGCCGGAGTCCCCACCCAGCCACGAGCGGCCTGTGCGTGGCCCGGTCAGGGCGATGGCCAGACGCCGGAGCTCGTCGGGCAGAACCTCGTCCTCGCGGGGCAAGTACACCCGTCCTACCTCAAAAATAGCCACCCGCTCAGCGTAGCGCAGGTTGTCGCGCAGGGTCTCCAGCAAGTTGGACATCAACGTCCGGCGCATGAATTCGCGCTCGCTGGATAGTGGATTGGCAATGCGCACGTACTCGTCGGGGTCTGGCCGCTCGCCGGCGGGATCCAGCCGGGCGAAGGCTTCCAGGTTGCCCAACGAATAGGTGATTACTTCCTGCAAGCCGCATCCTACCAGGACGTCGCGCACCCGCTCTTCGCCCTCCAGCGCCGGGTTGCCCCGTTGAGGGGGCAGTTCATCGGCAATCAGAGTGGTGGGCAGACGGTCGTAACCCCAGATGCGCCCTATTTCTTCCACCAGGTCCACCGGGATGTTGACGTCCAGCCGGTAGCTGGGTACGGTCACCTCCAGTTCGGATTTCCGGTTGTGCACTTTTACCTGGAACTCCAGCGACTCCAGAATGCGCACCATTTCGTCAACTGGTATCTCGACGCCCAGAATCCATCCCACGTAGGCCGGATCAAGGGTGATGACCCGAGGCTCGGCGCGGCCGGGATACAGATCGCCGTACACCGGTTCTACGGAGCCCCCGGCCAGCTCGGCCATCAGTTGGCCGGCCCGCGCCAGGGCCTTGACGGTCAGCTCGGGGTCCACCCTTCTGCCAAACCGCGCTGATGCCTCGCTGCTGAGCCTGAGCATCTGGGCGGTGCGGCGGTTGTTGATGAAGTCGAAATTGGCCGACTCCAGGAGTACGTCGCCGGTATCCTCGGTGACCTCGCTCTCCAGCCCGCCCATGATCCCGGCGATGGCCACTGGACCGCCGCCGTCGGTGATGAGCAGCATCTCTGGGTCCAGGTCGCGCTCGATTCCGTCCAGGGTAGTGATTCGTTCGCCCGGACGGGCGCGGCGGACGATGATGGCCGGCTTGTCGCCGCCGGGCCGTGGCCGCAGCAACTGGTAGTCAAAGGCGTGGAGGGGTTGGCCCAACTCCAGCATCACGTAATTGGTGATGTCCACGATGTTGTTGATGGGCCGCATCCCGGCGCGCATGAGCCTCTGCTGCATCCAGAAAGGCGAGGGGCCGACTTTCACTCCACGGATCAGCGCCGCCGAATAGCGTGGGCACAGGTCCGGGTCGGCGATTTCCAGGTCCAGGAACGGGGCCTGGGGGACGATCTGCACCGGTTCCCGGTCCAGGATGGTGAGCACGTCGCGGCGGTACGTCTTGCCGGTGAGGGCAGCCACCTCGCGGGCGATGCTTATGACGGAGTGCAGATGAGCGAAAGGCCCTTTGATGTCGAACTCCAGCACGGCATCGCCCAGGTAGTCGGCCAGGGGCATGCCCACCGGCGCGTCGTCGGGGAGGTAAAGGATGCCCTCGTGCTCGTCCGAGAGGCCCAGCTCTTTCTCGGAGCAGACCATGCCCTCCGAGCGGATGCCCCGGATCTTGGTGGCTTTGAGCTTGAGCAGTCGCCCGTCGTCGTGGTGGCCGTCAATGAGCCGTGCGCCGACGGTGGCGAAGGCGATCTTGAGTGGGTGATCGGGCATGGCTCCCTCGTACATCTTTACGTTCGGTGCCCCGGTGACCACGGTCAGCGGGCGGTCGGCCCCGTAGTCCACCTCGGCCAAAACCAGCCGGTCGGCGTTGGGGTGCGGGGCCACCCTGATGATCTGGCCGACGAAGACTTTGTCGCGGTCCCAGTTAGCGCCGATGTGCTCGATGGCCTCGACTTCCAGTCCGGCCATGGTCAGCCGCTCGGCCAACTCTTCGACAGGTATGTCTATGTCTACGTAATCTCGTAACCAGTTTATAGGTACTTTCATGTGTCTCTCCTCTTCGACAAAAATCAACCAAAGGACTTCGGCGAGCCGTTACTTCACCTCCAGTACTGGCTCGTCCAGGATGATGGAATCGCCCACCAAATTGCCGT
>JAGGZG010000107.1 GCA_021162125.1 Anaerolineae bacterium | reverse complement strand
TCCAGGCTGCCAACCTGGTGAGCCAGGCCCACGGCGCAGGCGGCGTTGATGGTTGCGGCGACAATCGCCTCCGCCGGGGTGAGCTTCATGTAGCGACAGGCCAGGGCGACGATGAAAGGCATGGATTCGCACCAGCAGGTGCCGGGGTTGAGATCGGTGGCCAGAGCCAACGCTCCGCCAGCGGCGATGATCGCCCGCGCGGGCGTGTAGTCGTGATGCGCCAGGCCAAAGGGGGTACCGGGCAGGGCCACCGCTATAGTGTCCGATTGGGCCAGCAGTTCAACCTCGGCGGGTGGGGTGCAGACCAGGTGGTCGGCGCTGATCGCCCCCAGCTCGACCGCCAGGCGCGTCCCGCCCAGCGGCTTGAACTCGTCGGCGTGGATTTTCAGCCCCAGGCCCAGGGCCTGGGCCGCTTCCAACACCCGCCGTGACTGCTCCAGGGTGAAAGCTCCCTCGTCACAGAAAACGTCGCAAAAAATCGCGGATTGGGGATCTGCGATTTGGGATTTGACCGTGGGCAACATCTCCTCGACGACCAAATCTACATACGCATCAGCGCGGCCCTTGTACTCGGCGGGCACGGCGTGCGCCCCCAGGAAAGTGGGCACCAGGGTCATGGGATGGGCCTGGTCCAGGATGTGGATAGCGCGCAGTTGCTTGAGCTCGTTCTCCACGTCCAGCCCGTAGCCGGTTTTGACCTCGGCGGTGGTGGTGCCGTGGGCCAGCATGGTATCCAGCCGTTGGCGGGACTGGGCGACCAACTCATCAAGGCTGGCCGCGCGGGTGGCGCGCACAGTGGACATGATCCCCCCGCCCGCAGCCATGATTTCCATGTACGTCGCGCCACGCAGGCGCATCTCGAACTCGTCCGCGCGGTCGCCGGCCCACACCGCATGAGTGTGTGGGTCCACGAAACCGGGCATCACCACTTTGCCGGTGGCGTCAATCTCCTCCGTGGCCGTGAATTCTGCCTGTATCTCGGCCGTTGGCCCCACAGCGACGATGCGCCCGTCGCGGATGGCCACCGCCCCATCCTCGACGAGGCCCAGATCAGACATGCCCGCACCGCGCCGGGGGTGCGGGCCCGCCAGGGTCAGCAACTGCGCCGCGCTGTGGATGAGTAAATCTGCGTTCATGTCCATTTCTCCTGGGTGCAAAGTGCCACGCACTTTCAAAGTGCGTGGCACTTATTGTACCACACCAGCAAGCGATAAAGCAAATCGTTCGCGGTTACCTTTCCAGAGGGACGAGCATAGGGAGCAAGGTGGGGGCTATACTGCTTTGTACACGATCTCCCCGCCCACCAGCGTCATCTCGATGGGAATCTGCCACAACCGCTGTAGCGGCGCGGTATAGGGGTCCTCGCTCCACACGGCCAGATCGGCCAGCTTGCCTACCTCGATGGAGCCTTTGATGTTCTCCTCGTGGGCAGCGTATGCGGAACCCATCGTGTGCGCACGCAGCGCCTCCTGGATGGTCAGGGCCTGATCCGGTTCCAATTGTTGATTGTTGCGGTCCACGCGGGCCACGGCTTCGGCCAGCGTCATCTGCGGCGTGTACCAGGGGCCGGTCGGCGCGTCGGAGCCGAGGGCCAGGTGTACGCCGCTCTCCAGCCACTCGCGGGTGACCATCAGCCGGTCGGCGCGCTCCGGGCCAAACACACCGGGCCAGTAGGCACCGCCGATGCGGATAAAGGCCGGCTGGGTGCTGACCACCACCCCCAGGTCCTTCATCCGCTGCGTGCTGTGCGCCTGGGTGAGGATGGCGTGCTCGATGCGGTGGCGGGGATCAGGGCGGGGGTTGGCGTTCATAGCTTCTTCGTAGGCGTCCAATGTCAGGTCTACCGCCGCGTCGCCGATGCAGTGGACGCAGATTTGCAGGCCGGTGTCGTGTAGCTTGCGGACGGCGTCCTTGAAGGTCTGCGGTTCCCAGGTGGGCATATCCCAGCGCACGCCGTTGTGCGGCTCGTGGCAGTAGGCCATCAGCGCCTGGCCATCGAGGAGGAATTTGAACCCGGCAAAGCGCATGAACTCGTCCTGATAGTGTTCCATCTGGTTCAGCGCCCGGTCCAGGTCCTTGGGCCATTCCAGGGTGAAATAGACGGCTCCCCGCAGGTACATGTCGCCCCGCTTGCCGGTTTCCAGGTAAGCTCGGATCATGTCCACCCCTCGGACATTGTTGTCCTGGAAGCTGGTCACGCCCACTGCGGCAAAGATCGGCTGAGTGGAGACGATGTTCTCGTGGACCATCTCCGGTGTGTAGGCCGGGATGTACCGTCGCACCAGGTCCATGGCCCGGTGGTTGTAAAAGACGCCGTTCGGTTCGCCGTTGGCCTCCCGCCCGATTTGGCCGCCAGGTGGATTCGGCGTGTCGGCGGTGATGCCTGCGATTTGCAGGGCCAGGCTGTTGGCCGAGCCATAGTGACCGCCCTGCTGCATGAGCCAGATGGGATGTTCGGACGAGATGGGGTCAAGGTCGTGACGGGTGGGCAGCCGCCCTTCGGCCAGGCCCAGGTAGTAGCCCTTGACCCACTCGCCTGGGGGCGTCTGGGCCACCGTCTCCTGGAGTTTAGCTTGCAGCTCGGCCAGGGTGCGCACCTCGGGCGGCATGAGGGGTACATAGTAGCCGTTCATCAGGCCCATGACCTGAAAGTGGTTGTGGGCGTCAATCAGCCCCGGCGTGAGGGACCGACCGGCCAGGTCCACCGTCTCGGTCTCCGGGCCGACCAGGGCGCGGATCGCTTCGTCGCTGCCCACGGCCTGGATGCACCCATTCTTGATGGCCACCGCCTGGGCGATGGTGTCTGCCGCGTCCACGGTGATGACCTTGCCATTGAGCAGCACCAGGTCGGCCGGCCCCTCCAGCGAAGGCGTGGGGGTGATGGTGGGCGTCGGTGAATGGGCCGTAGTGGGGGTTGGAGTGGTGGTAGGCGCAGAGACGGTGGTGGCGATGCCCCGCCCCCGGTTACAGGCCAGTGTCGTCCCGACCAGTGTTGCCCCCGCGCCGATGAGGAACTGGCGGCGGGTGATGCGGCGGGATGGTTGTTTTTTCATCGGTTAGCCTCCTGTCGTGTGAAACGTGACCGGGGACCGGCCCTGGTGTGCTCAGTAGTTGCGCAGCACCAGCGGGAGGTAGATCGGGAAGCGCGGCTCTTTGATGCGACCGTAGACCTCGTAGGTCGTGCCGTTACGCCCGTCCTGCCACACTGTCAGCCCCCGGTTGGCCTCTGGGCTGAAGTCCCCATCGGGCCATCGTTGGTCGCCGGAGAAGACGAAGCGCGGTACGTTGCCCCCATACAGGCTGCCATCGCCGTTCACGTTCTGGCCGTAGATGTCCCAACCGGTGTCGGCGTTGCGGTTGTCCTGCCAGATGACAAAGTAGCGGCCGTAGGCCGGGATATACCGGGCGCGGGGGTACTGTTGGTACTCGGAGGCGGTGCACAAGGTGATCTCGCTCCCCAGCAGGCTGCCATCGGCTCCTACCCGCCGCCCGTAGATGTCCGCCCCGGTGGCGCCGGAATCCCGGTAGTCGTGCCAGACCACCAGGTACTCGTTGTCGTCCTCGTTCCAGGCCACGGAGGGTGCGTCCTGGGCGTCGGTGTCGTGGGCGATGAGGAACTCGCTGCCCAGGAGCGTCCCATCGGCGTCCACCCGCCGGCCGTAGATGTCCCCCTCGTCCGCCCGCTCGTCACTCCAGACGACCAGGTACTCGTCGTCGGTGGCGTTGTAATCCACCTGGGGGAGAGATTGGTCGGCTGCGTCCACCGAGATGGTGAAGGGCGCTGCGCCGGAGGGCAGGCCGTCAGAATAGACAAGGCGACCGTAGATGTCATAGATGCCCACTCCGGCCTGGGAGGCGAAGACGACCAGGTATTGGTTGATCGTGGTGTTGTAGGCGATGGCCGGCTGGGTACTGGTGGGCACTCCGTTGTAGTTGTTCATGATCAAGCTAACAGTACCGGCAGCGTTCAACAAGGCCGCTTCGATGTTTCCGTAATCTTGATTTTCCCATACCACCAGGTAGTTTTTGTCGGTGGGGTTATAGGCGGCGACGGGGTTCACCATATCTTGAATACCATTGTCCTGCACGACAATGTTGTCGGTGATGGGGATGCCGCTGGTGAGCACGATCTGGGCATAGATGGCCGCGTTGCCACCCCGCTCATCCTGCCAGACGACGAGGAACTGCTGGCCGGCGGCGTTGTAGGCCACGCGGGGGTGCTCCTGGCTCTCCAACGGCGCGGAGACGTTGAAATCGTGCCAGTCGAGCGCACCGGTCAACGCGCCGATGCGCTGCCCGACCACCTCCAGCCCGTCGCCGCTGCGCTGGTCCTCCCACACTGCCAGGTACTCGGCCCCCGTCTGGGTGGGCCGGACGGCCAGGGCTACGCTGCCCTGATTGTTGGGGCCGTCGTAGATGACGAAGTTGCCCTGCCCGGCCAGGCTGCCGGTAGAGAGCACCCGCTGGCCGTAGACGTCCACGCCGCTGGTGTTCCGGTCGCGATAGTCCTCCCAGGCCACCAGCCACTGGTTGACCCGCGAGTTGTAGGCCACGTCCGGCCGGTTTTGTGCATCATCGGCGTTGGAGACGACAATCTCGCTTCCCTGCGCGTTGCCGTCCTCGTCTATGCGCCGGGCGTAGAGGTCGGTGCCGGTGGTGGCGTCGTTGCGCTTGTCCTGCCAGACCACCAGATACTCGTGGGTGCCGGAATTGAACTCGAGGTTGGGATAAGTCTGATTGGCGGCGTCGTTACAGATAGAGAAAGCGGATCCTGAAAGGGAGCCGTCGGCAGCGATGGCCTGGCCGTAGATGTCCCGGTTGCCGGCTGCCTCTTCATAGTAGTAGACGACCATGTAACTATTGCGGTTGCTGTTGTAGGCTGCCCGGGGGCCATCCCCACCGGCGGCGATGGGGAAAGCATTGGTGCCGATGAGACCACCGGACGGGGAGAGCAGTTGCCCCTCGACCCGGTCGTCGCCCGCGTCCACCCATACTACCAGGTAGTGATTGGCGTTGGGGTCGTAGACCAGGTCCCAGGGTTTCTGGTCGTTGCCGTCTGTGTTGACGGTGGTGTTGGTGCCGGAGAGGGTACCGGTGGAGCCGACGACCTGGGCGTAGACGTCGTAGTCCGTTCCGCCCCGCTTGTCGCGCCACACGACCATGTAGTTGTGGTCGGTCGAGTTGTAGGCGACAACGGGATAACTCTGCTCGCCGGTGGCATTGGAGACCACGAAGTTATCCCCTTGCGGGATGCCACTGGCGGAAAAAAGCTGACCGTAGATGTCGGTGTCGCTTCCCCGCTCGTCCCACCAGACTACCAGGTACTCGTCCTCGTCCGGGTTGTAGGCCACGGAGGGGTCGGCCTGGTGATCCAGTGGCAGGGAGACCATGAAGTCGGGGCCGGCGCCGGTGGTTTCATCCACGTCAGATGACGCACCGGTGACCGCCAGGGGCGGAGAGAGGACGTGGTTATCGGCGAGTTGTGTTGATTGCGACAGCACGAGGACGGACGCAAAGGCCAGCAGGCCCATGGCCAAAGCAGTTGTCAGAAATAGCTTGGTTTTCATTCGAGTATTCCTTTCTTGTCTTGTGGCATGGGAGGATGGTAGCCCAGTGTATGGCAATTATAAATAGAGGAGCCAACACGGGGCAAGGGTTCTGTTTCAAGGATACTGTCTTTGGCGTTGGTCTGCCCAACGTATAGCCAACAATTGCCCAACAGTCAGGCAATTGGACAGGGCGCAGCCAATAAAATGGAATGGAGGGGGGGCGTTGGGGCATAGGCATCAAGCTAAGACTCCATCCGACCC
>JAGGZG010000024.1 GCA_021162125.1 Anaerolineae bacterium | reverse complement strand
GGGTCAGCAGGGTCACCCGATTAAGCCGATTAGGCCGATTAAGCGAATAGGTGAGTGGCGATCGGCTTCATCCGCTTAATCGGCTGACCAAAAGGGGCAAGGTTGTCCCGCTCGGGAGACCTTCGCCTGTCACATTAGCATACAGATTTACAACTCCTTTTTTGCCTATGATAGGGTTCACCATGTACGCCCGGTTCAAAACTACCGTGAAGCCAGTTCAGGAAGTCCGTCACGGTATCAGGGTCATGCTTGCATTTACATCCCTGTCTCCTCCATGCCAGATCCCTATACTCTGGCAGGATTTCCACTGCTTTGTCGCCAAAATAGTAGAAATGTCCCGCTATGAAAACATACGGGTGTCTCAGATCTTGCTTTATCTGCTCTGGCTCACAGTGATATACAGAAGGGTGTCGTTTCCATGCCCCTGTGTCATCTTTATAATACATGTTGTCCCCACAACGCTGACGCCAAGTTCCATTAACAACTGGCCTCTTTCTTTCAAATCTTGGGTCAGTGTAATAACGGTTAAAAGATAATACTTCGGCCACTTGCATTGCGAAAACAAGCTTGTTACCCCTATCAATGGTTGTTACGCCAACGAACCAGTCCCCTTTCTGAGCCCGAATGCCCATGTGGTTGGGCGTACAAACGGCAAGTGTGCAGTAGCCCCAGAAGGGATTGGGGGCGAGACCTGTGTCATATTTGACCACATAGGAACATAATCGCATGTTCTTTCCTCCCCATGATTCCCATTAGTACCAGCTAAAATTGTGGGGTACCTGCACCTTCCGTCGCCGCTTTTCGCTCCTCCCACCACGTGCGCAGAGCGATGAAGGGCACGGCGGGCTGGGCCGGGTTCTGCGGCCGCCCCGTGTTCCAGGTGATGATCAGCTCCTTGCGGGCGCGGGTGATGCCCACGTACAGCAGGCGCAGGCGCTCGGCGGTGTAGTCGTGTCGGGCGCGGACGGTGGCCTCGCCTTCCTCGTAAGGGCGCACGGCCGTGCGCCCCTCCTCGCCGTCGGCCAGGGCCTGCAACTGGGCCAGGGCTTCCTCCGTCAGGTTAAGCCGGTCGCGGATGAACCACTTCTCGGCGATGTAATCATCGTGGGGCAGGGCCGACGGGAAATCGTAGTTGTTCACCGACATCAGGTACACTCGATCCCACTCCAGGCCCTTGGCCTTGTGCATGGTGGCTACCACCACCTGCCCCTTGTGCTGGTCGGGATCGAAGCCGGTGTCCTCCTCGTCGAAGCCCAGAAAACGCCGCTGGTTGCGGGCGATGGTCGCCAGCTCCTCCACTAATTCCGGCAACCGCCAGTCGGGGTGATCGGCGCTCACCGCGCGCAGGGCGACGGCCAGCTTGTGCGCCAGGGCCAGGTCCGTCGGCTCGCGGAAGAGGTCCTGGGCCAGGGTGAGGATGAGCTGGTCAATGGGCAGCACCACCGCCTCCTGCCAGCGGCGCATCAGGTCGCGGAATTCGACCAGGAGGTCGGCCACGTCAGGTTCGTCGGCCAGGTCCAGCGCGGCCAGCCAGTCGCGGTCCAGGCGGGGCCAGAGGTAATCCTCCACCCGCTGGCAGCCGCGCAGCAGCTTGGCGAGGCGGGTCACTCGTCTGTTCAGTTCCGGGTCGTCTCTTTCGGCGCGACGCCACACGCGGAAGGCAATGGCCAGCTTCTTGGGCGAGGCAGGGTCGGCCAGGGCACGTAATACGTTGCCCAGCACGCCGGCCACCTCGCGGGTGGAGGTGGTGCTGCGCAAAAGCTCCACGTAAGCGATGCCCGCCGCCTTGAGCGCGCGGGTGACCTCGAAGCCGCGTTTGTTGCGCGGCACCAGCACGGCCACCGTGGCCTCGGGGTGATCGGGCAGCCAGCGGGCCAGGGACTCCACCACGGCCTTGATTTCGGCGTCGGGGGTGAATTTGCGGGCCACCAGGCGCACTGCCGCTGGATCATCTGGCGGGTTGGGCTGCGGATCGCCGGGAAGCGTGGGCTTGATGTGCTGCTGGCGGAAGGCGTTCCGCGCGATCTCGCTGGGGTGCTCGCTCACCGTCCAGTCCACCAGATAGTTGGCCAGAGCGATGATGCTGGGCTGGGAGCGGCCCGAATCGGGCATGGTGACCGGCGTCACGTCCGGCTGCTTCAGAAAATCGCGCAGAAAGCGGGGATCGGCGGTGGTGAAGGTCTCGTAGATGGCCTGGTTGGGGTCGCCGACGCGCACCCAGTTGCCGTCCGGCCCGACCAGGCGGCGCAGTATTTCCTCTTGCAGTTGGCTGCTATCCTGGGCCTCGTCCTCCAGGATGTAGGGCCAACGCTCACGGAGCCGGGCGCAGAAGTCAGGGTCCAGTTCCAGGGCGCGGAGGGCCAGGCGGATGAGGTCGTCGAAGTCCACGCCGCCACGGTAGGCCAGCCCGCGCTGGTAATCCAGGTAGACTTCCGCCCCCATACGGGCCAGGGGCAGATCGTGGGGATAGTCTTGTAGCCGGGCCAGCAGGAACTCCGGCGCAAGCTGGAGGTCCTTGGCCCGCTTGATGAAGGCTGCGGCGATCTCGATGGCCAACTCCGGCCAGTCCCGGTCGCGGATGCGCCGCAGCGCCCGTTCACTGAGTTCGTCGGCGGTGAGGAACCCAGACAGGGCATCGGGGTGCGTGTGCAGCCAGGCCGTGACCGCATCCTCCAGAATCTGGCGGGCCTCGCGCTCGTCCACGATCTGGAAATCATCGGCCAGACCGACCAGGCCGGGCCGCTCGCGGACGATGTCGTGGGCCAGGCCGTGCAGCGTGCGCACCCGGTAACCGAAGCGTGGCAGCAGCCCCCGTTCCTGTTTCAGGAAGGTGGCGATGCGGCTGGCGAAGTTGCCCACGGCGGAGTTGACCAGGGTGACGATCAGCACTTCCTGGTCGTCGTCAATGGCCTCGTCCACCAGCAGGGCGGCCAGGGCGGAGAGGACGTGGGTCTTGCCGCTGCCGGGCACAGCGGAGACGCCCATTTTGCCACCGGCGTAAGACAGTATCTCTTTTTGAGCCAGACGAGGTATGAACGCGGGTTGGGACACCGCTCCTCCCTTTGGTCATTGGGATTTGGATCATTGAGATTTGATCATTGGCGCGGATAGCGGCGCAGGACTTTCTGGATGGCCACGGGGAGCGGGCCGCGCAGTTCCTCGTATCCCCGCTCGCCCACTTCGCTAAGTCCCAGGTAGAGTCGCTTGCGGCAGCGCCGCACCAGGCCCAGCACCAAACGGCACAACGTGGCCCGCTGGGCCTCCACCTCGTCACTCTCCGTCCATACCGCGTTTCGCGCCCAGTGGCGACTGAGGACGTAGGGATGGGTCAGTGGTTGGTTGATGCGCCGCCACCAGCCCTGGCTACCAGCGTTGATCCAAAACTGAACGTCCACCGGGC
>JAGGZG010000101.1 GCA_021162125.1 Anaerolineae bacterium | reverse complement strand
GTACATGGCGTTTTACTTGATTCATGGTACATACTCTTTGAACGCAACGGGCAAATAGACCTGCTCGGTGAGTCAGGGCGCGCGCACCACAAAGCAGCGAGAGCCGTTGGCGGGCAGGTCCGCGCTGAAAGTCAGAGGCGTGCCCGAGACGGATTGTGTCTCCGCGGGGCTCAGACCCGCCATGGTATCGTATATTGTTAAAGTTGCTTCATCTCGGGGAAAGCTGGTCACCTGAAACTGCACCCCGCTGTATGCCGTCCCGCTGCGATTGGTCACCCAAACAGCTATCAGGGCGTCGCCATTTTCACTCGACTTCTTACCCGCTATCACATCCAACTCTGCAGGAGCAGTGGAAGAGACAATGGTCGTCCCTCCCAGATGCGTGTAGAAATTAGCATACACCCAGTACGCCGGCTTGATGGTCCAATCCTCGCGCCAGTCGTGAAACAGTCCCATGCTGTTATATGGCTCCCCCTGAGTAGGCCATTCACTAAATGGATACTGCAGCGGACCGATGCCTGATCTCCATAGTTCACCCAGCACATAACTGTGCCATAGTGCACCAGCAGTCCCCTCACTGCGATAACTAAGGCTGCCATACTCATCGGCATATACAGGCCGCCCGTAGGTTTTCAGTCTCTCTCCTCGCCCCAACAGAGCGGCAACATCGTAGCCAGAAGAGTAGCGGTGATATGACAAGCCATCCAGATAAGAGCCTTCCGCTGGATAGTCGGTCAGCAAAGTCTCCACCACGTCCGTGCCACAGCATTCGGCCAGGCCGACCAAGGCAATATCCCCATCCACGGACTGGATGGCTTCTTGGGAGACACGGACTACATCCGCGATATCTGCCATTGTCCAGTTCTGCCAGAAGCAGGGGACGACAGGATCCACCCCACATTCCAGATCGGGCTCATTCATCGCCTCCAGCGCAATGCGCTGTGGAGGAAAGTTGACCGTCTCCACCAGATAGCGCAGCACGGCGAGCACGAATTCACGATACTCATCCAGGTCGTTGGGCGGGTACGGGGCGTAGCCCCCTGGATGAGGCGCATTGTCACTGAGCCACGGTGACAGGTACGACGGCTGCAGCAGGATGGTCGCTCCGCTATCGCGCAAGGCCTCGAACCAGGCATGGTATGTAGTGGTACGCCCCCCATCCGGGACCGGCAACGGCGTCTCGAATTGGAATCCCGCCCAGTTGATGGTGCTTGGATCGTCGTTGTCATTGTTCGGTTCCAGGATGGCGTGTGAAATAGGCACACGGAACATGGTCGAGGCGCTTTCCGCGTAACGCGATTGCCAAAGATCGGCATCCTGATCTGTCCACCACACATTGGTGCCATACTCACCCGGCCCTGGTCCCAGGGTGGCATTCCAGTCCACGGCAATCTGCGGGCCCTGGGCCAGGTTCACTCCTCTCGCGTCGCCCGCAAGTCCCAGAATTACAGCTAACAAGAGAACGAGCCACCCTTTGCGCTGCTGTATCATTACTTTCCACCAACAGGTTGAACTTTCTCCTGTGCTTGTCCGCGAGCAAGAAACTGCCCTGCCTGTTCCCGCCCCCGCCCGAAGAGCACACTATAGCGCGCCAGGTCATCGCGGCGGATCACCAGCGCATCCCGCCAGCCCAAGCCAGAATCACGCAGGAAGGCGACCAGCAGAATGATCGAGGCCGCGGCATAGGAAATGAGTGACGAGAAGGCCGCCCCGCCAATACCATAGCGAGGGATCAAGACCACACTCAATCCCACATTCAGCACCAGTGCTCCGCCCGCCGCCAGGATGGACATCTGCTGGCGATTGCGGCTGGAGAAGTTGCGAGTCAGCACTTTGTAGACGGCCATAGTCAATATGCCCGGCAGCAGGATGAACAGAGGCACTAACGCGGGTAGGTAAGCTGGCCCGTAGAAGAAGGGGATGACCAGCCAGCTCACCGCTGTCAGCCCTAACGTCGCCAGTGACGTGATAAAGACTGTGTGCCGGCATACCTCTGCCGTCAGGGGATGGACGCGCTCATGTGAAGTCGCCGAGAGTCTGGGAAACAGCACCGTCCCCACGGAATTAGGGATGTACCAAGCCAACTCGGCGATGTTCGTGGCGATGGCGTAGAAAGCGACCTGCGCCGGGTCCAGGAACATAGCCAGCAGATACACGTCCAGCCGGTAGTTCAGATGGCCGACCAGGTTCTGCACGTAGGACTTGAATCCGTAAGCCGCTGATTCGCCGAGCAACTTTGGATGGAAGCCAGGACGCAGGTGCACGATGCTGCCCACGAAGACCAGGCTCAGAATCGCCGAGACTGCTGCCGCGCAGACGAAGGCCAGCACTGCCCCCGACGCCGCCTTGTTGAAGACAACCAGCACGACGAACATCGCTGCCAGCATAATCAACTGGCCCACCAGCCGGCGCAGGTTGAACAGATCGAAGCGACGCAGGGCGCGCAGGATGGACATCGCATACGAGTCGAGCAGGAAGAAGGGCAGAAGCAAGAGTAGCAGGGTGAATTGGGCCGCTGTCAACCCTGACAGGAACGTGCGCAAAATCACACCTCGGGCCAGCCACAGGATAATCGCTGCACCCACGCCGATAGTCATCGCCAGAGTGAGCGAATTGGCGACCACGTTCTCCGCTGGCCGCTTTTTGCGTCCTATCAGGTAGATGTTGGCTTGGACGAGACCAGGGTCAATAAAGTACGCCGCTGTGAAAGGAGCAGTCATGGCCAGGGCCAGCACTCCCCGCGCAGTTGGGTCCAGTGTTCGCGCCATCAGTACGCCGATGGCGAAGTTCAGCCCGACCAACACCACTTCAGTAACGAAGGTGCTTAGCACGTCACGTGCGAATCTCATGGTTTTGACCCTTTCAGCACGGCCAGGGGACGCAGGCGAACCACCGGCCGGGCGATAGCGTCTGCTTGGAGAGCCTGAATCACAGCCTGCAAGCCATCATCAGAAAGATGGAACAGGAGAAATTCCAGACCATCGGTGTAGGTGTACAATCGCGTGATGCTCCCATCATCGTCCTCGCCTGCAAATTGCTCCGTGGTCCGGCCAGCGCCGTGGTTCACTGAGCGCAGAGTGCGCGCCACACCCTCGCCCGCCACGCAAAGATACGACGAGGTGCGACAGGTGCCCGGCAGCAATACCGGCTGGCCAGTACGCACAAAAGCTCCGTAGGGCAGGCTCGCAGCCTGCCGCGCTGGGCCCGACGCTAAAGCATCGGGCTGAGCAGGTAAAGCCCCCTGAAGCGGGCTGCTGAGAGCCCGCGCGGCGTTGTGACGATGCACCCACAGCTCCCGGCCGTCCACCTGCTCACGGCGGATGGAGTTGTGCGCGGCATCCCAGAGCAAAGCCGGTGCCGGTAAATCGTCTCTCCACACTTCTTGTATAGCGTCACGAATGACGGCTAACACCGCCACGCGATTGGCGTAAGCGTAATTCGTCGCCGCACGCAGTGCACACAGCACCCGCCGTCCCTCCTCGGAATCGGCAGGTATGGGCACCCAGCGCCGTGGGGAGAAATAAGGCCAGCGGCGACGCGCTTCGGCCCACGAGCGTACCTCCCTCACGTGCAACGGCACTTTGTATCGCCACTCCCGCAGGCGACCCAACCAGGTATTCTTACGCCGATGGGCGTACAGGCGGCCCACAAAGGCCCCCAGGTGACCGGAATCGGCGTGGATCATGACCACAATTTGCCCCACGTGCAAACCCCAGGCGCGGGCCACGCGCTGGTCTACTACTTCGGCGACGGCCTGCATCTCCAGGAAATGATTGCCCCGCCCCACCAGGCCGAACTCTCGTTGGCCGATCTGGCGCAACTCCGCAGGCACGGCGCGCGAGATTGCCTCGACATCCGCTTCCTCGCCGGCGGCAGCGAAGGCATCCCCCCGATCCTCGATGTGCTCCAGGAGCGAGGCGTCAAGCCCGCAGTGAGCCACCGTAGCCGCCGCGCCGTGCGCCAACACGCCCATCACCTCGTCAGGCGAGAGGCTCCGCCGAGCGTGAGCCGGGTTCAGGCGCTCAGCCAGACGGGTGAAAAGGGCATCCAGTCGCTCCTCATTCACGTCCTCGACGGTCAGCGCCGTCCGCGCCAGAGCCATTCCACAGCCGGGCGACGGACTGGATAGGCCCAGCACAATCGCGTCCCGCGTTGCCACCGCCACGCTGGAGGGGGTCTCCAACCGGGGCTTGTGATGCAGGTCTGGCAGGGCCACGACCGGGGCGGCAACGCATTCCAGGGCAGCGACCCGCGCTAACACGGCGAGCGCGTCAGCAGGCGGCGGCACCGTCTCAGGAGCAAAGACGTGCACCGGCACTCGCATCGGCCCCCGTGGAGACATCACACGCTCAGCCATTTGCATCGGTCTCTCTAGAGACACTACACGCTCAACCATTCGACCATCCCGCCAGGTGGCCCACTTGCGCCGCAACCGGGCCGAGGCTCACGCCAGGCTGCACGGCGATCTCGTAACAGTTCGCCTTCGTCAGCAATCGCTCCAGCGCCTCCAGGCGGCGTCCGCTTTCTCCAGCGCGGGGCGACAGCAGACCGAAGATAGCCGCCTGCTTACTGTATTCATCTACCTCCTTGGCCAGCCGATCGTAAGCCAGCAGACGCTCCAGGCACACTTCTTGGCTCAGGGGACGCGCCTCGGTCTGCGGAGCCAGGCGCAGGATACCCACCAGACGCGGGTGGGTCGCATCTGCCCTGGCCGCCGGGGCCAGTTGGTAGTCGTACCGGCCATGCGAAAATGCCTGCCCTGCCGGCCCCAGTCGCTCTCCCAGGTCGGGCAGCAGAGTGCGGCTGCGCTGATCCAGGTGAATCGGCTCCGGGAAAGCGTACACCTGCTCCCCGTCGTGGAACACCAGGTTATCCGAAAGAAGGCGGACGGCGGGGTCGGCCAGCAGTGCCAGGGTGAAAGTGGACTTTCCCACGCCGGGCAGGCCGGCCAGCACTATCCCGCCGTGCGGATGCGCCACCGCTCCAGCGTGCAGCAAATACCACCCCCGTTCCCGCTCCAAGTACCAGAACAGCGGGAAGTAGACCAGGAAATAGATTAACGTGATGAACAGGCGTGCCTCGCCTGCCCGTCCTTGCAGGACGTAGATCAGACGGCTGCGACGCGATGGGAAACGAAATCCGGCTTCAATCTCCAGCCCGTCGCCGGTCGTGGCCACGCTGAGCTGAAGTCCGGGCAGGGTCAACACCTCGGTCTGCACGATGCGTTTCTCATCCCGCAGCAACCGCCGTCCCAGCCGCTCCCACTGTCCATCGGTCGCCGAGACGATGCTCTGCCCCCAGGCCAGGTGCACGATGACGTGTGCCCGATCCATTGTGGGAACGACCAGGTCCCGCAGGTAATGGCCGGCGTAGTCTAGGAATCTGGGATTATCGGACCGCAGCTCTAGCCCGACCTCGTGCAGACTCAACGTCAGTGGCTCGTTCATAACTCCTCTAACTGGACCTGCATTTCTGCTTGAATCGCAACGGCAGGCACCAGACAGGCATTGGCTTGCAATGGGTACACCTCAACAGGGACAGGTAGCGCGTAACCCGGTTCGTCCAGGTCGTTGATGCTCGCTGCCCCTCGTTCACAGCACACCGGGCGGCTTAGCATGGATATTCTCCCGCAAATGGGGCACCGCATTCCCTGCAAGCGGTATCTTTGATCATTGAGTCTCCAGCATCGAGGAAGCATCGTGGAACTCCTTCATCTTGAACCTGAAGCGTGCAGGCTGGTTCGGATAATATCTGAGATTGTTGCTACCCGATGATCCCAGGAATTCTCTGCAGCAATAGCCTGGCGCACCCGGCGCATGTCCGAGTCATGCTCCTGGAGAGCACACTCGATTTGATACACGAAATCTTCTTTGTCAGCAGCGATGCTCAATACCTCACTGAACCTGCGCACAGCGGGAATATCTACAGATACAACGGGATTACCCACTGCTAAATATTCATACAGTTTAAGAGGATCTATGTGTCGAGTCCAGTCGTTTATAACGTAAGGGAGAAGGCAGACTGAACACGCTTTGATATACAACGGCAAGCTTTCAACTGGCTTGCAGCCCAGCAGAAAAACGTTGTCCAATCGCCGTAAATTCTCGAAGGCGAGATTTGTCCCGTGCAATTGCACCGGCCCAATCATGACCAGGGACCATTCCGGGTGCGTACGAGCAACCAGTGCCAACAAATCGAAGTCCAGTTTTTCTTTGATAGCCCCCACATATCCGATTATAGGTCGAGGCAGTGTAGTGAGATCGGAGGGTACCCGCTGAGGTCCACGTAAGGACTGAGCAAAACCCTGGAAGTCCACCGCGTTTGGAACCCAGTGTATGTTAGATTCCATTCGCCCTTTACTGCGCAGAAGTTCTTCAGAAGATACAAGCACAACATCCGCCGCCGCTATAAGCTGTTGTTCCATTCTGATAAAAGCTTCATTGCCCATAGGCCAAGGGACAGGATAGGCGATGTACTCATCCACTATGTGATAACACACCAGTCTTTCGTTCAATCGGCCCACTAAACGCCCCATAGTGGGATGATATAGCCACAAGATTGGGTTACTGAAAGCCAGTTTCCGCATAACATTCTTTAATAATAAGAGTCTTGCTTCAAAAGTGAAAGCATCAATTATAGGGAAGCGGGATTCAAGCAGCAGATCTGGGAAACAATAGGCGTACAGGTTGTCTCGAACTTTTTCCAATTTGCCCAGGCAAGCCCTCCGTAAATTCTGGAAGCAATGTTTGATGGGCTCTGGCCCTGAGACGAAAAGCACACGGTTACGTGCAGATAAACGAAGCATGATTTGATGGCGGTTTCGCCACAACCCATCCCAACTCTCAGGCGCAATACACACAATGTCTTGACCTTCCAGCACCTCAGCACTCCTGATACAAAGCAAGAAGATGCTCGCGCCGTGCCCGCAGGATACCGATTTCCCAGGAAAGTCCACACCACAGGCCGAAGAGAGGGTAAAGCAAACTCTGATGCCGGGTGATCCGCGTTGTTACTTCTATGATCACCCTGGTCGGCCATAGCAACAGGGGCAGGAACCACAGGAGCAAGGAGAGGGCAATCCCTTTCACTTGCCGATTGTCTATGAAATGGTAACGCACGATTTGGGAAAGATAGGTCTCGTTAAAAGCATCCGAATGCTGATTCATAATCTGGTAGCCTGCGTATCCCTGCCGTTGGCGACGACGGCTGATTTCCGACAAGGTGAGGGGATTGATGTGCCACACGCGCACGTCTGGTGAGAAAATCATTTTGACCCCAGCTTCGTGCAGGCGAGCCCCCAACTCCCAGTCGGCAAAGCTCTGCACATCGTCACGGAAATATCCAAAGCGCTCCAAGACCGGAGCCTGGATTGCGAAATTGCGGGTGTCTATGCGCTTGACCTCTACCTGGTAAGCCCAAAACTCCTCCCACTTGGCCTGCTCAAGTTCGGCCCAGATGTTGGCATTGATCCCCCCGGCAAAACCTAGTACCGCTTGTGTCTCGCCGTCTGATAGCGCATTGCTGATGGCCTGCAGCCAATTTGGATCGGCGATGCAGTCCGCATCGGTGAAGGCCAGGATGTCCCCCCGGGCCGATCTCGCTCCGGTGTTCCGTGCTGCGTATGAACCGGGTTTTTCTTCTTGTATGTAACGCACCGGATATTGGCGGACTACCTCTGCCGTGCTGTCGCGGGAGTTGTTATCCACGACGATGATTTCGAACCTGTCGGCCGGGTACTCCTGGCCACACAGTGATTCCAGGCAGTCTGCAATATTGTGCTCGCCATTACAGACCGGGACGATAATTGAACATCTCGGCCAACAGGCCATTCTACATCTCTCCGTGGTATAAGCTCAAGATCAGACTATCATTTGAGCAGGCATGGTTCCCCCTAGGCCCCCCAACCTTATGACGCCCTATCGAAATCAGGATGCACCATGATCGACCGCTCACCGCCCATGGACTGGTCTGAATACACGCCCTCGATAAAACCCGCGAGCCAGTAGAGCAACCCTATGAGAAGCAATGGAAACACCAGTGGCCGGCGCAGCAACGGTCTGGGGTTGATC
>JAGGZG010000092.1 GCA_021162125.1 Anaerolineae bacterium | reverse complement strand
GCTATCGCATCTACGAGGTGCCCATCTCCTACACCGGGCGCGAGATGTGGGAAGGGAAGAAGATCAGTTGGCGGGATGGGTTCGTCGTGCTGTGGACGCTGCTCAAGTATCGGTTTGTGGGATGATGAGTACGGTCATCCTGAGCGGAGTGAGCCCCGGAGCGACAGAGAAGGGGCGAGCGCAGTCGAAGGATGCTAAGGTGATCGCGCAATGGTAGGTCTGTTTACGCCTGACTGTATCAGGATGCCTTTAGATCGTGTGATCCTGGTCGTCCTGATCCTGACCGGCACGGCGGCCCGCCTGCCCCCGCTCACTGCCAACCGTTTCCATCAGGACGAGGCCATCTACAGCTATTGGGGCCGCCTGATCGCCTCGGGCCATGATCCACTGCTCGTCACTTACCCGGTGGACAAGCCGCCGCTCCTGCCTTACCTGCTGGCCCTGACGTTCCGAGTGTTCAGTGTGAGCGAGGTGACAGCCCGCCTGCCGGGGATCGCGGCCAGCGTGCTGACCATCGCCCTGACGTATGGCCTGGCGCGGCGGATCTACGGCGCGGGGCCGGCGCTCATCGCGGCGGCATTCATGGCCCTCTCGCCTTTCAACATCCTCTTCGCTCCCACAGCTTTCACTGACCCCCTGCTGGTGATGTGGGTGGTGGCCGCGCTGTGGTGCGCGACCGACGGGCGGTGGTTCTGGGCCGGGGTGCTCCTGGGTCTGGCGATGGCCACCAAGCAGCAGGGCGCGCTGTTCGTGCCGCTGGTTTTGGCTGGTGGCGGGTGTCAGGTTTCAGATTCCAAGTTTCAGGTTTCGGGTTCAAAGTCTCGAACTGCACGGGAATTCGCGGTGTTCGCGGCGGGGTTTACTCTGCCGATGGCGGTGGTTACGCTGTGGGACGCGCAGCGCTGGCACGTGCAACCCAGTTATTTCGAGAAAGGGCTGACCAGCTACGGCGGCCTGATGCTGGCTCCTTTTGCGGAATGGGGGGAGCGCTGCAGTGAATGGCTATTGTGGCTGCGCTACGTCACCGCCTCGCCCGTGCTTAACCTGGTGCTGTTGGTGGGAGTGCTGTTGCTCCTGTGGGCCTCCCGGCGAGAGGTGCGCACCTCGCCCGCTGCCCGCTTCGACTTCGTCCTGGCCGGGTTCGTCACCCTGTATCTGCTGGCCCACTGGCTGTTGACCTTCAACGTCTGGGATCGCTACCTGTTGGGGCTGGTGCCCCTGTTGGCGATGTTGCTGGGGAGAGTGGTCTGGTTGGCAGGCCGCCTCCTCTCCGGAGTTGGCGTAGGCCGGGCTGGCAGCCCGGCCTACAAGATCAGCGCGATCGCGCTGGTGGTGATCCTCCTGGTCCGCCCGGCCCGGCAGGCGGCGCACAGCGGCTACCCGGTGGGCGGCGACCACTGGGCTTACGACGGGATTGACGCCGTGACCGATTACTTGCGGGCGGAGATGCCGCCGGGGGCGGCGTTGTACCATCGCTACCTGGGCTGGCACTACCTGTTCTATCTGTTCGACGCGCCCGTGGACTTGCGCTGGTACAGCTCACCGTCGCGCCTGGCCGAGGATGCGCAGCAAAGGGGCGACGTGCCCCGCTACGTCGTCCTGCCGGACTGGGAGCCCCGCTTACCGGTGCAGGCCGCACTGCGCCGCGTGGGACTCACCTTGCGCCCCTTGTTCCGCACCGTCCGCGCCGACGGCACGGTGTCGTTCACCGTGTATCGCATCGAATAGATAAGACCTCGGAGGTCTCCACGCGGCTTCGTGCAAAGTGAAGAACACTCAAAGGCAATGTGCCATCGTTCGGAAAGGCGCTCCGGAGACCTCCGAGGTCTCTGTATACCGCATTGAGTAGGGTTATGTCATTACTGCAACGATTGTTCAGCGCCAGCTACCTCTACGCTCTGGAGCCCGGGCCGTGGGGCGGGCTGTTCCCCGTCTACGTGGCCCTGGCAGTGGTTTTCGCCACCGGCGCCGGGGCCTGCTTCTTTTTGCTGAAGCGCCGGCAGCGTGCGCTCTCCCCGTTGACAAGGGCATTGCTCGCCGCGGAGGGGCTGGTCTGCGCCACGGGGCTGGGCTTCACGGTGGCCCGCTTCGCGCGTTTACCGGTGCTCTCGGCGCGGGTGTGGCCTTTCGCGGTGCTGCTTTCGGCGGGAGGCGTGGGCGCGGTCTATCTACTGGCTCACACACGCCCCGGCGACATGATCGGCCACCAGCTTCGTTTGCTTGCCCTCCGCTTCGACGCGGACGAAGTCCCCTGGCCGTTGGCGGCCCAAATCGCGCTGGCGTTGGTACACCTGGGCGGGTTGGGTCTGCTGTGGAGCTGGTATCGCCGTCCCTGGGCGCTGGCTTTGCCCTCGCTGGCCGTGCTCCTCCTGCCCCAGGTGATTCCCCAGGTCGTGCGTCGAGGGCGCGTGCGGCTCTACTTCTACATGGAAGCGCTCACCCCACTGTTCATCGCTTATGCAGCGATGCTGTGGTACAACCTGTTCAGCTACGTCCTGGGGGTTGACCTGACCCGCTACGAGTGGTTTCCCTACCCCGATCCCTGGTCGGCGACCTTCGACGTGGACGCGGCGGTGTGGGCCGGGGTGGGATACGCGCTGTTGGTGCAGGGGAAAATGGCCGTGGTCTGGCTAGGTTGGCAGAAGTGGGCGTTGCGTATCCTGGGCGCGAGTGTGCTGGGCCTGACCATGCTCTGGGCCGGGGCGGAGTATCTTGGACACCGCACGCGGGGCGTGACCGGCAGCGACCCCTTCTGCTACGCGCAGATGGCCGTGGACCTGGCGCGCACCGGCAGCCCATTGCACCGCTTCCCCCTGGCGCAGACCGTCCGCGAGGCGGGTTTGCCCGTCTGGCCCGCCGTTCACGTCGGCTATCATCCGCCGATTGACGAGCAAGGCACGGCGGCCACGGTCTGGCCAGTGGGCGGGGCGCTACCCCTGGCGGCGGGCTATCTCCTTCTCGGCGAGGAGGGGCTGTACGTGACCACGCCGCTGATGGCTCTGCTCTCGTTGGTGGCCCTGGCCCTGCTGGCCGTGGAGGTGGCCCGTCACCGGCCAACTGGCGAGCGCTGGCTGACGGCGGGTCTGGCCGCGTTTCTGCTGGTCACTCTGCCGGAGCAGATAGACCGCGTGTTGGTGCCGATGGCGGACGCCACTGCCCAGTTGTTGACCACGCTCACCGTGCTGTGCGCGCTGCGTGCCAGGCGCGGGCGACCCTGGCTGTGGGGGACGTTGGCCGGGTTGGCCTTCGGCGGGGCCTACTGGGTGCGGCACACTCAGCTCCTGCTGGCCGTGTCCCTGCTGTTGGCGGCGGTTCTGTGGAGCGAGCGGCAATGGCGACGAGGGTTGGCTTTCCTGATGCCGTGTGCTGCGGCTGCTCTCGTGGTCGCCCTGCCGGACATAATTTACCGCCACGCGGTCTTCGGCAGCATTTTCACCCCGGAATCACCGGAGGCATACCTGTTCGGCGTGGAGCACGTGGGGCATACCGCGCTGCTCATGCTGGATAGCGCATTGCAGCGGGCGGAGTTTGGTTTCGTGGCCCTTTTCATTGGCTACGGGGTGTATCGCCTGGCGCGGGAGGACGGGCGCGGGCTGGCCGTACTACTGACCACCGTGGCTGCCGTGCTGGCCATTCATCTGCCCTACGCCCCGCTGCGCTGGCGCGACTTGCTCTCGATTGCCCCGCTGCTGGCCCTGGTGGCCGCCTACGGGGTGGTGGCCCTCGTTCGGCGGGCCTGGGCATTAGCGCGGAGTTCGTCCGGTGGGGATTGGGTGGCAGTGGCGGTGGCCGTGCTGGTGCTGATGGCCCTTTCCGTGCGCACGCGACCGGTACTGGCTCGCCTGTTCGCACCACACCGCGCGTCTTTTGGACACCTGCTCGCTCAGCAGCGGCGGGCCTTCGACGAGCTGGCGGCCCTCGTGCCCGAGGACGCGGTCGTCGGCAGCACGCTCAATGGCGGGGCAGTGGAGCTTTACACCGGGCGAGCGGCGGTCCATCCCGCGCCGTGGACTGCGGACGAGTTCGTCCGCTTCGTGCACCTGATGGCCGCCGAGGGACGAGCGGTCTACCTGCTGGACGACGGCGTGGAGATGCGGCCCACGCTAGATGCTGCGCGCGAGCGGCTGAGAGTATCCAAAGTGGGCGAGCTATTTCTGCCTTACTATCTGGCTGGCGGCGACAGTCGTGACCGTTTCGTGACCCTTTACCTGGTGCAGTCTTAACGGCAGATGTACAGGATGGACGGATTTCATTACCCGACAGCCATTTATCTATCGCCAGTAGTTTTGCAGATTTCAGAGTGTTGCATAAGAGCCTATCCCAAAATTCCGGCCCTTCTGGCCGTGATAAAGGCACAAGCCAGGTGAATCAGGCCGAGAAAGTTTTGCACCTTCTTTTCAAAACGAATGAGCAACTTGCGGAAGCGATTCATCCAGGAATGAGTTCGCTCCACCACCCAGCGACGTGCCCGGTAGCCAGGAATACGAGCCTTCTCCGCCTGCTCTTCGCCTCGAGCCTTGATGTGAAGGGTGTAGCCCCATTGGGTCACCAGGTCACGGACATCAGGGAAATCGTAACCCTTGTCCGCACAGAAATGCTGTGGCTCTTCCGGCGTCGGCGTGGGCCGGTTCTCAGGGAGAACTTTCAAGGTGTCTTCCACTTTCTTCTTGTCATGTCGGTTGGCCCCGCTGACCGTCACCGCCAGGGGGGTGCCCCGACCGTCGGTGAGCAAATGCCTCTTCGTGCCACTCTTGGCCCGGTCGGTGGGGTTGGGACCCGTTTCTTCACCTCCCAGGGGAGCCTTGGTGATGGCGCTGTCCAGAGACTGCCATGTCCAATCAATGCCCACCAGAGCATCGTACTCCCGCAAAACGTCTCGCCACAGACGTTCAAAGATTCCGGCTTGCGTCCATTCTTGAAAGCGACGATGAACTGTGCTTCCTGACCCGAACTCGCGGGGTACAGCTTTCCAGTGACATCCTGTCCGCAAAACGTAAAAGATGCCATCCATCACCTGACGAAATGGTACAACTGGCCTTCCTCGGGTACCCGCCGGTTTCTCCGGCGGTAATAGCGGGCGGATGCGAGCCCATAATTCATCTGGCATCCTCCACGCTGAAGCAATTCTTGCGCCCATATGATTTCTCCCGTTAATGTGATCGAACACATCATACGGCAGGAATGTTAGAAAAACACAAGACGTCTGTTAGAGTTTCGTTTGAATCGTTCAAGATGCCTATCTCTGTTTACCCGTTCCCATTTTTGGGATAGGCTCTTATTCCCTATACTAGGAGCGCAGCGACGAAGAATCCCGTTCCTGGCAAACGGGTGATCTGCCGTGCGAAGAACGAGATTCTTCGCCTCCGCTACGCTCCGGCTCAGAATGACGGACCCTTCATCTCCACTGTGGTGAAGTACCCGTTGTCAAGGCCGTTTTGATGGCCTGTCATTCTGAGCGACCGGAGGGAGCGAAGAATCTCGTTTTTGCTGAACGAGTCTCTTCGTTTACGGTGACGAGGGGAAAGTCATGAACCGGTACTGCGTCTACATCATGACCAATCACTCGGGGACGCTCTATGTTGGCGTGACAAACGACCTCCAACGCCGCGTCTGGGAGCACAAGCAAAAGCTGATCGAGGGATTCACCAAACGCTACAACATCACGAGGCTGGTTTACTACGAAGAAACTCCTGATGTGACCGCTGCTATTGCCCGAAAGAAACAGATCAAGGGCTGGCTGCGTAAGAAGAAAATCGCATTGATCGAGTCGCTCAATCCCGGCTGGAAGGATCTG
>JAGGZG010000143.1 GCA_021162125.1 Anaerolineae bacterium | reverse complement strand
CGCAGATCTATTTGTTTATTCGTTGGATATTCGTTGACAGAGGACTGCACAAGCCAAGAAATGACCGGGAAAAGCGTTGGGGGCTGATTTACCTGGTTAATCTGGTCATAAGGCGTAGCTATTTCCTTTGCATACATAAAGGAATTTTTCGGGGCTTCAAAAAGTGTAAACCTATTTCCCCCAGAAAATGAACCATCCCGAGGATTGGATTATCAGAAAGCGGATTTCTCGAACTTTGCCCAAAGGTCAATATGGTTAACGGTAAACTGTTAACCATATTCTAACACAATTCTGATAATTTGTCAAGCACTTTTTCGCCTCGGATGTAGGGTAATCGCATCTAAATTCAAAGACTGCCTGTAGGGACGCCATAAGATCGGGTATAACTTAATCTCCGCTTCCCTTCCCATTCTTCTTGATTTGTTGTATAATCTATCCTGGCGTAAACGTGCTTCAGGCCCAGGGCGATGTCATTGCCCCGGGCATAGACCTGTGTACAGGAATGATCAGGAATGCCGCAGATTTTGGCCTTCAAGGGGGTAAGTGATAGGAGGTGACTGCGTGAGATTGCTTCTCATTCGACACGGCGAATCGCAGGGCAACGCGGAGCGCCGTGTACAAGGATGGTTCGACTCGCCGCTTACCGACACGGGACGCGACCAGATTCGCGCTCTGGCCCGTCGTTTGGAGAAGGATGGGTGGGGCGTTACTGCACTGTACGCCAGCACCCTGCGCCGCGCCACCGAGAGTGGAGAGATACTGGCAGCCACACTCGGCGTACCGTTAGTGTTGGATGACCGTTTGCGCGAATACGACATCGGCGTGTTCACCGGACTGACCTGGGAGGAAGTTAAGAGGCGCTTCCCGAATCTGGTAGCGCAGTGGGAAACCGGCTCCCGACGGCCACCCATCCCCGGTGAGGAGGGCGATTCCGCGTTTTGTACCAGGGTAGCAGCGGCTTTCGAGGACATCGTTGCCGCGCATCCTCCGGAAGCTACTGTGGGTGTGGTGGCCCACGGTGGAACGTTCAACGTTTATCTCAAACACCTACTGGGCCTGGATATTGCCATGCAGGGGCCGTTTTCCTTTTCCAATGCAGCGCTGAACGTAGTTGAGTTGGAAAAGCGGGGGCTGCGCATCACATTGTTGAACGATACCTGTCACCTGGGGAATGGCGAATGAGCGAATGTGCGAATGTGCGAATGGCGAATATGGGAGGAGGAGAAACTGAATGATCCTGGGACAGAAAGTTCGTTTGAGGGCCATCGAGCGCGATGATCTGCCCACTTTCGTGCGCTGGTTCAACGATCCGGAAGTGCGTCGTTATCTGCTGATGTACATGCCCATGTCCCTGGCCGAGGAGGAGAAGTGGTTCGAGGAACAGTTACAAAAGCGGGATAGCCGCATCTTTGCCATCGAGGCCATTGACGGCGACCAGCCGGTGCACATCGGTAACATCGGGATTCACGACATTGACTGGAAAAACCGTATGACGGAAGTGGGCATTGCCATCGGCGAGAAGGACTACTGGGGGCGTGGTTACGGTAGCGATGCCCTCAAAACTCTTCTGCACTTTGCTTTTCAGGAGATGAACCTGCACCGCGTCCAGTTGCGGGTGCACGACTACAACGCGCGGGCTATCCGCTGTTACGAGAAATGCGGTTTCCAGCACGAGGGACGCCAACGGCAGGCCCTGTTCCGTGACGGGGAGTATCACGACGTGCTGTTGATGGGTATCCTGGCAGATGAGTTTCAAATCGAATAGCGGGGGGGGAAGGTAGGAGAGAGAAGAGATGTATCGAGACCTGGCTGTTTTCAGTGGCTCGGCGAACCCGGACCTGGCGCGGGAGATCTGTGATTACCTGGACACCCCTTTGCGAGGGATGGACATTATTGACTTTCCCAACGAGAACATCTTCATCAAGCTGCACCGCAGTGTGCGCGGGCAGGATGTGTACGTCATTCAGTCTGCGTGCTCGCCGGTCAACCGTAATGTCATGGAATTGTTGATCATTATTGACACCCTGAGGCGGGCATCAGCGGAGCAGATCACGGCGGTGATGCCGCTTTATCCCTACGCCCGCAGCGACAAGAAAGATCAGCCGCGCGTGCCCATTACCGCCCGCCTCATCGCTGACCTGATCACTGTGGCCGGGGCTAATCGCTACATGACCATTGACCTGCACGCCGGGCAGATACAGGGCTTCTTCACCATCCCCGGCGACGAACTGACCGCGTTTCACATCCTGAGCGAGTACTTCTTGAAGAGGAACATCCCTAACGCTGTGGTGGTCAGCCCGGACCTGGGCTTCGCCAAGAAGGCACGTAACTTCGCGGAGAAGCTGCATATCCCGCTGGCCGTTATCGAGAAGCGACGGAAAAGCCCCATGCGACCCGAGGCGCTCAACGTGATCGGCGATGTGCGGGGGAAGAACGCCATCTTGGTAGACGATGAAGTCTTGACGGCGGGCACAGTGGTGGAGGCGGTGGATGTCCTCAAGTCTTGTGGTGTGGACCGCATCTTCATCAGCTTCACCCACGCCATTCTTACTGATCCGGCCACTGAGCGTTTGCGTAGCCTTCCTCTGGAGGAGATTGTGACCACCAACACTGTCGCCATCCCGCCGGAGAAACGCCTGCCGAACATGATAATACTCTCGGTCGCGCCGTTACTGGGGGAGGTCATCCGCCGCACGCACCTGGGCATCTCGGTGGGTGAGATGTTCAACGAGTAGCTACGGCACACAAATCGAGACCGGGAAACAAAGGGAGGTGCTTCACCTTTTTCGCCTGTAGAGAATTGTGGTATAATTTAACGAAGCTTTACCTCAACAGTAATTTTCGACCTGTGCAGTTAATCCCGCAGCGGTGGTATCTCGCCAGTCTCTTTATCATCAGGACACGGATTTGCACGGAAAAACACTGATTTTGAATCATTTTCATCCGTAGGTAGTTTTGCTCTTTTTACAAAGCATCCGTGGTTCGCCACTCGCCCCCCCTCAGTCCCCCCGCTCGCAGGGGGGAAGCCTGTCCTGAGCGCAGTCGAAGGGCCTGTCCTCCCCCCGTGGAACGGGGGGAGCTAGAGGGGGCGCGATCCATGCATAGCCACTTTGTGAAATCTGCAAAAGTACTGCCTCAAAAAGGCGCAGGGGACGCCGAGAAAAAGTATAAAAATCTCTGCGCCCTCAGCGTCTCGGCGGTGAAATGGTCTACCGTATAAACTGCTTTGTAAAATCTGCTAAAGTACCGAGAGCGTGTCTGAAAAAACCGAGATGAAGGTATCAACCACCAAGTCTCGCCCGAACGTGAACGTTCGGGCTACGAGATGTAAAGCCCTCCGAGCCTCTGGAGCCCCCGGAGGGGGGCTTCCCACCTCGTGGCCGGGCAGGCTTGCTTCGCTCCTCAGAATGACGGAATGCGGTTGAGTGCTGAGGAAGCTGTGGCGGAAAGCGGAGAACGAGGTAATTACTGAATGCTCAGAGGTTTGTTGAATAAAATCGTTGGTGATGCTAACGAAAAAGAAGTGAAGCGCTTGCAGCCGGTAGTGGAGCAGGTCAACGCCCTGGAGTCGGAGTTCGAGGCGCTTGCGGACGAGAAGCTGAGGGATAAGACCCAGGAGTTCATTGGTCGCCTGCACGCCGGCGAGACCCTGGATGACATCCTGCCGGAGGCTTTCGCCGCCGTGCGCGAGGCATCCAAGCGCACGGTCAACCTGCGTCATTTCGACGTGCAGCTTATTGGCGGTGCCCTCTTGCATGAGGGCAAAGTGGTTGAGATGAAGACCGGCGAAGGCAAGACACTGGTGGCGACTTTACCGGCCTACCTCAATGCTCTGGTGGGCCGGGGTGTCCACGTCGTGACGGTCAACGACTACTTGGCCCGCCGTGACGTGCAGTGGATGGGGCCTATCTATCACCTGCTCGGCCTGAGGGTTGGATTGTTGCAGCAGGGGGAAAGCAACGCTTTCCTGTTTGATCCAACCTACAAGCGGGGAAAGTTCCCATACTTGCGCCCTGTCAGCCGCAAGGAAGCCTACCTGGCCGACATCACCTACGGGACTAACAATGAGTTCGGGTTCGATTACCTGCGGGATAACCTGGCCACAGAGCTGGCTAGACGTGTGCAAAGGGAACTTTACTACGCTATTGTTGACGAAGTTGATAATGTTTTCATTGACCAGGCACGGACACCCCTTATCATTTCGGGTTACTTGAGCCGTGAGGAGCAGGAGCGAGAGGCCGAGGAATACAGACGATTCGCTAACATCGCCCGTAAACTGGAGCCCGATGTCCATTATGAGGTGGACGAGAAAGAGCAGTCTGTCTCGCTGACTGACGCGGGTCTGGCCAAGGTGGAGGAAGAGACCGGCGTCGAAAACATCTACGATGAAGCTAACTACAGGTATGTCCATTACATGGAACAGGCGCTCAAGGCGCAAGTGCTTTTCCTCCCTGGCCGGGACTACATCGTGCAACACGGTCGTGTTGTTTTGATTGACCATTTCACCGGGCGGCTGATGCCAGATCGTCGCCTGAGCGAGGGGCTTCACCAGGCCATTGAGGCCAAAGAAGGGGTGAAGGTTATGCCCCGCACGATGACCCACGCCACCATCACCATCCAGAACTACTTCCGCCTGTACGAAAAGCTGGCGGGTATGACTGGTACGGCAGCCACCGAAGCCGAGGAGTTTTATAAGATCTACAACCTGGACACGGTCGTGCTGCCCACCAACGTCGAGTACATGGCCAGTAGGCCGGATTCTGGTCTGGTGGCAGCGCGCCGTAGAGAGAACGGCCTCGAAATCACCGTTTACCACTCCAGGGGAGATCCCAACGATGTCCGTTATTTCAAGAGAGTGGATTACCCCGACGTGATCTACCGCACCGAAGAGGCCAAGTGGCAGGCCATTATCCAGGAGATAAAGGAATGCTACCGCATTGGCCGGCCGGTCCTGGTTGGCACGACGTCTGTGGAGAAATCCGAGGCGCTGAGCCGCAGATTGCGAGCCCAGGGCATCAAGCACCAGGTGCTTTATGCCAAGAACCATACCCAGGAGGCGCGTATCGTGGCCAGGGCTGGGGAGCCGGGGATGATTACCGTTGCCACTCAGATGGCTGGTCGAGGGGTGGACATCAAGTTGGGAGGGGAGTTGAGTGATGAGACCATAGCCAGGGCGCGCAGGGTGATCGAGAGTAAGGGCTTGGACTTCTTCCGGGTCACTCCAGAGCAGTTCTACAGTGCGATTGCCGAGGTGGACCCCGAATACATCCGCCGCCGGGAAAAAGTTCTGGAACTGGGAGGCCTGCACATTATTGGCACCGAGCGACACGAGGCGCGGCGTATTGATAACCAGCTTCGTGGGCGGGCGGGGCGGCAGGGCGAACCGGGCTCCTCCCGCTTTTACCTATCCCTGGAAGATGACCTGATGCGCCGTTTCGGCGGGGAGCGGGTCAAGGGCCTGATGGGACGTCTGGGAGTGGAGGACAATGTCCCTATCGAACACGGGCTAGTCAGCAAGACCATCGAAAATGCCCAAACCCGAATCGAGGGCTACAACTTTGATATCCGTAAGCATCTCCTCGAATACGACGATGTCCTGAATCGCCAGCGCAAGTTCATCTACGACCAACGTTACCGTATTCTGACCAGGGACGATCTGCGGCCAGATTTGAGGGAAATGCTGGAGAAGGAAATTGATGAGCGCCTGGCGAAGGTTTCCCCTGAAGCAGATCGGGAAAGGGAGCTTTGGATTTTTCTGGATCAGGTTCTGCCACTTCTGATCCTCCCACCCGATGTCCCGTTCCCCCCGCCTTTTGCGCTAACTAGCAATTGGAGATGCTTCCCACCTTACACAATCAGCTTCCTGGCTGAGCGCTTGCGTGGTCTGGCACCGCAGGCTCTGGGCCAGGCGGTGCTGGATATAAGTCGGCAAGCCAGTGATGCGTATCGAGAGTATCTGTTGGAAAAGGTCGTCAGCGAGCCAATACACAAGGTGGAAGAAAGGCGTCGGGAGAATCTGGAGGCCTACGCTGAGTTTCTGGAGCAGAAGATTGACGACTTCGTTGATCTGGCCGAGGAGCGGGGGAAAGCCGTCAATTTCCGCGATTTGCTCCAGCACTTACAGCGCACTTTCCCCCTGCCTTTGGAGGTGAGACACCAGCAGTTAAAGAATCGGGAACTCGACGAGGTCAGGGAGATTTTGCTCGCGACCCTGGGGCGCTCATACCATCAAAAGGTGTGTGGTGATTTGCTTCGGTGGATCCAGACCCGCACTCCCCCTGCTCTCAGGTTGGAAAACGTGAGGCTGGCCGATCTCGATAGCGAGGATGTCGAGCAGTTGTTGGCTCAGGCCCTGGCCGGCGCGTACGACGAGCGGGCAGAGGCCAGGCTGACACAGATGGCACAGGAACTGGAGAGGGGAAAACACCGGCAAGCCAAATATAATCCGGTCAAGCTCGTGGAGGAACTGAGCAAACTGGCCACCTTTGAGATCAGTAGCCTGGAGCCGATCCTGCGTCAGGCAATGACCCTGGCATACACCCGCTGGATTGAACGTCAATTGAGCGAGATAGAGCGGGGGGTACAGGAAATTGTAAACACCGCCCTGGATACTGAGTCCAGACAAGAAATCGTTCAATTGCTGTTAAACGTCTATTATGTGGCGATACAGTCGTTCGACAGGGAACACAAGCGGCGCAGTTCCTTTGTACCACGGATTCCCCTATCGTTCTTGATGGCCGCGAGCATGGAGGGGATAGACCGCCGGGAGCTACGCCACACCATCCTGGCGCATCTGGAAGCCGTCCTGGATGAACGGGAGCAACTCTGGGGAGAACAAGAGTTGCAGCGCTGGGGACAACGCCGGCTGGAAGACCTGGACGAGGAATCTTACCAGAACCTGCTGAAATACCTGGGCGAGAACAGGATTGGAACTGGCGAAGACCTGCGCATCGGTGAGCTGGATGGGGAAGTCTACGAGGCTCTGCGACGTTACCTGGGAATTCAAGAGCTGGAACAGCAGCGACTGGTGGATTTGGCTGCGGATATGCGCGATGCGCTGATGGATTACCTGGGTCAAAAGCTGATAGAGAGAGTCGGGGAGCGACGAATAGCGGATTTGGACGAGGAGACGCGGCGTTGGGTAGAGGAGTACTTGCACAGCATAGGCTACTTCGAGGACGAGGACGCTGAACAGCGCCTCTTCTCGTGCCGGATCGAGGATTTGGACAAGCGGACGTTCGATGGGATCGCCCGCCACCTGGGCCAGGAGCGGTTGGCGGATTGCCAGGAACTTCCTATCGCAGACCTGGAGCCGGACGTCCGCCAGGCTGCCCGTGACTATTTCCAGCAGCAGGGCTACTTCACCGATGATAAGAAAGTGCAGAACTTCCTGGTCTATCAGCGTCTGAGCGACCTGGATGCGGAGACACGTCGCCAGGCCTGTTTATTCCTTGCCGGGGAACGCCTGGAGCGTGTGCGGGATCGGAAGATAGAACGCCTGGACCTGAATACCCGGCGAGCGGTTATGCATTATCTGCGTGAGGCAGGCTTCTTTACCGACGAGACCAGGCGACAGGAGATAGCTCGTGGACGGCTGGCCGATCTGGACCAGGAAACCCTCGCCGGCTT
>JAGGZG010000198.1 GCA_021162125.1 Anaerolineae bacterium | reverse complement strand
CGGTGCGCGTGTGGTCCGGGATGATGACCAGCACCCGTTTACCCGTCAGGTCGTGTTCGGCGAGCGCCTGTGATACCAGTTCTCGCACCTCAGCTTCACTAAGGTATCTATCTTCGTAACCTGTACCTATGACCATTGCATCTCCTCATGAAAATCTGCAAATCTCGATCTGTCACCGCTTCCACGGCGGCACTTCCGGCAGCAGCTTGTCGAACTCGGCGATGAGTTGAGCCTCGTATTCGCCCGCGTATTCCTCGGACAGGAACTTGTGCAGTCCCTCTTCGTAGAATCGCTGCCAGCTTTCCTCCTCGTGGCCGGGGTTGATGGGGAAGAACAGGGCATCGTTGTCCCGCGCGGCTTTCAAATCGCCCGGCGCGTCGCCGATCATGAGCGTATGGTGGGGAGCATACTTGCCCCGCGCTGCCAGCCTGATGTGCTCGCTCTTGGTGCCCATCTCCTGCCCGGCGATGACCCGCACGTAACGGTCAATGCCGTGCTCCTTCCACTCGCGCTCCAGGGCCTCGTTCGGTGTCTGCGAGACGACGATCATGTCAGCTTTGTCGAAAAGGGCCTCCAGGCTCTCGCGCACATAGGGGAAAGGAGGGATGCCGTGCACCATGTCGGCGATGGCGGCGTTGACCGCCAGACTCCAGGCCAAAGCGCGGTCCAGCTCCGGATCGGGATGCTCGGCCATGTATGCCCGCAGGCCATCGTTGCTCTTGGGGAAAGAGGAGGCGATGAATTCGCGGATGCGGGGCACCTGGGGGATTTCCACGTGGCGGGCGATGACCTCTGGCCGCTCGCGCAGCAGGTCGAGGACCATCACCAGCGCGGGCCAGCGGTTGGTGCCGCGCCACTTGGAATACAGGTTGACGAACTCCGCCGCCTCGCGGGCGTACTTAGACACCGGCTGGAGGCCCCAGTGTTTGATGATGTTGGGGCAGAAGCACTCCTTGTGCTTTATCTCCATCGTGTCGAAGGCGCAGCCGTCGGAGTCAATGCCGATGAAGAAGTCGTAACGTGGTTTCAATTCCAACAGGGGTCGCGCTGCTTCGTGAATTTCTGCCATGATTTTACCTCCGATTGCTATTTGCCTATTTGCTGACTTGCTGACTTGCTGATTTGCCGATTTGTTGTATACTTCTATCCAGCCTTCATAACGGCGAGCGCACGAAAAGTTGCGAGGAGAATGTGACCTATGGGTAGCAATCCCTGGGTGGAGTTTGACGTATCTGCCTGCCGGGCCTATTTACAGGCGCGGCAGGAACAACGACATCAGGCGCGAGAGCGACGGCGGCGAGCCGCGCTTCGGGCGGTGCGTGCCGCCGCCTGTTCCATTTTACCTCGCTTCCCTGGCATCCGGCGGGCTTACCTGTTTGGCTCAGTGTTGCGACCGGGAGCGATGCGTGCTTCCTCGGACGTGGACGTTGCCATTGAAGGAGAATTGAGCGCCGAGAGCTACTTCGCTCTCTGGCGCGAGCTAGAGCGAGCGGCGGCAGGTTGGCTGATTGACCTGGTAGAGCTGGATCGAAACCCGCGTCTCGCTGCTCGCGTTCGTGAGACGGGAGAGTTGATTTATGAACGCTCAGATTCGGATGCTGAAAGCAGACATTGCGGCTGATCTGGAGACTATCGCCGAGATATACGCCTCGCTCAACCGTTACGACGCTGAACCATCTGGCGAAGAACAACTCATCGTCGTAGCCTATTACCTGCATAGCCTGTACTGTGCCTTCGAGAGCATCTTCCAGCGCATTGCGGAAGTGTTCGGGAACCACATCTCCGAGCGGGCGGGCTGGCACGCCGATTTATTGCGCAGGATGACGCTGAACGTCGAGGGAATTCGTCCCCGACTGCTCAGCGAGGAGGCTTATGACTGCCTGGACGAGCTGCGTCGTTTCCGGCATCTCTTTCGCAGCGCTTACCGGCTGCGCCTGGACGCAGAGCGTTTGGCCCTGGTACGCAAGAAGGCCCGCGTTTTGGAGCAGGTCTACCCGGCTGACATAAAGCGCTTCCTGGCCTTTTTGGATACGCTGGTACAGTCCTCCTAGATTTGACTATTTATCCCCATCGTCTCCTGAACAGCCAACACCTCGTCCAGGCCCGGAAGCGGGGTGCGCAGCAGGCGGCGGGCCAGACCCAGATCCAACGAGCAGTCCAGCGGGCGGACCAGGCCGCTCTCCGCTGCCAGCGCCGGCGTGATGCCGGCCGGGTCTAACCCGAAAAATCGCGCCAGCCGGACGCCGATCTCGTAGCGGGTGAGCACCTGGTCGCCAGCGACGTTCAGCACGCCCCGATAGTCGAGCGCGGCCAGCTCCAGCAGAGCTTGGGCCAGAGTGGTGACCCACACCGGACAGCGGAACTCGTCGGTGAACAAGCGAATCTCCCGCCCCTCGCGCAGGCTATCCAACACCCATCGCGTACGCGGGTCGGGCGGATCGAAGCCGGTGATCAGCGAAGTGCGGACGATGACCGCGTCGGATGCCTCGGCGGCGACGATGGCCTCGGCGATGGCTTTGGCCCGCCCGTAGGGAGTGATGGGCGAGGGCGGATCATCCTCGGTGTAGTGTCCCCGCCGTCCATCGAAGAGCACATCGGTGGACAGGTGGATGAGCCGCGCACCAATCCCCATCGCAGCCTGAGCCACGTGCCGCGTACCCTGGATGATCACCCGTTGCATTGCCTCCTCGGACTCGGTAGTGTACGCGGTGTGGATGACCACGTCCGGCCGTACCTGCGCCATCAGCGCCGCGACCTGGCCTGCGTCGCGGACGTCCATCCGCGTGGCGATGAACCCATCGCCGTGCAGGGGATGGCAAAAATACGTCGCAGTGATCTGCCAACGGCCAACAGCGAGAGCGATCAGGCGGCGGCCCAGGTAGCCGCTACCACCGGTGATCAGCAACCGTCTCACTGCAAAAGCTCCCAGAGCTTCCGACTCGTCTCTTCTGGCAGGTCCTGGTCGGCGATCAACTCGCGCAGCAGCCCCTCATCGTAGCCGTGAGTGCGCAGATGATCGGCGATCAACTGCACCTTTGCCTCGCGGCCCATCATCGCGTAGGCGATCAATTCCGCCTCCAGGGGGATGATGGGCAGTTTCCTCCCCTCGAAATCAATCTCGTGTCGGATGGCCCAGGGACGGATAGCGACCGCTCCCCCTGGCCGTTTTATGACGAACGGCCGGCCGATGACGTCCACTTGCACACCACCCACCTGAAGACGGGCGAACTGGCTGGCCAGCTCGTCCGTCTCCCACCAGCCCGCCGGTGTGACGACGAATTCGGCCAGCGCGTCGGCGACAGCCTGGACGCCCGCCTGGTCGGTGGTCAGGTCCAGGTCGTGGGCCTCCACCTGTACTCCATTCAGGAGCAGCGCCGCGCTCCCCGTCAACGCCCAGGTGACGTCTCGCCCCGCCAGCCGGTCCAGGACGACGAGCAATGCTCGCCGCAGGCCATCCGGCAGTTGAGATGTAACGTTGTTCTCTACATGACGACGGCGCAGGTCCTCTTTGAGGGTGCGCAGCGCCTGCCGCGCGGCCTCCTGGGCCGCGGCCCGTTTGCTGCGCCCGACACCCCGTCCGTATGCCCGCCCGCCGATGAGGGCTTCCACGGTGAATTCCCTGGCATGGTCAGGCCCACGGACGGCCACCGTGCGATAGGTGGGGGTCAGTTGCAGCTCGCCCTGGCTGAGTTCCTGTAACAGGCTCTTGGGGTCCTTGTCCAGGTCATAGGCCAGGATGCGAGCAATCTCCGGTTCTATCAGGCGGCGCACGAACCTGTCCACCGCTTCCATCCCCTGATCGAGATACAGCGCGCCGATCAGGGCCTCGAAGGTGGCGCACAGCGTGGCTGGCCGCTTCCGGCCGCCACTTTCCACCTCGCCGTGGCCCATCAGCAGGTAATCGCCCAGGTGCAGCGCCCGTGCAAACCGGGCCAGAGCCTCCTCGCAAACCAGTGCCGCCCGCAGGCTGGTCAGTCGCCCCTCGCGCATTTCCGGGAAGCGGTGGTAAAGATATTCGCCGACGAAAAAATCGAGCACGGCGTCACCCAGGAATTCCAACCTCTCGTTGTCCTCCAGGGCGAATTCGGGGTGCTCGTTGAGGTAGGAGCGATGGGTTAGTGCCCGTTGCAACAGGGAATGATCTCTGAACGTCAGGCCAGAGGCATTCTCAAAGTCAGAAGGATCAGGCATGTCAAACGTGAGGGGAATGAGGGAAAAGAGGGAAATCGCGTTTCCCCATTTTCCGCCTCTCCCCTCGTCCTCCTTTCTTGTTGTAGTCTAGTTCGTGGTGCAAAACGCGTAGCGGCGGGCGGGCGCCCGTAGGTTGGGTTGAGGCAAAGCCGAAACCCAACCTGCTTTATCGGAGTCTCTCGCTCCCGACCCCTGGCCGTAGCGTCACCCCTTGCGGGCGACGCGGGCGTCGGGGGCAAGCCCCGACGCTACCATCTACACCTAGCCCGTAGGTTGAGTTGAAGCTAAACCGAAACCCAACGCCCACCCGCGCCCCTGCAGCCACGACTACCAGTCCGCGTCGGGCCGCGGGCCCGACCTACTTTTCTAGACGAAGTTAACGATGAAATCCAGATACCCCCGCCGCCCATGTATTTTACTGTGGCGTCTGACGGAAGCGCGTACTTCCTTGAGCGCCCGCAGCCGGTCATCCGCCGTTTCCGATGTGTCAAAATCATCGCGCATGGCGAGCATCTCCTCAATCGTATTGAAAACCCGCTGCGATCTTTCGGTGAGGGTGGGCATACGGAATGGCCGACCTCGCCGCTCAGCGGTGTAGCGCTTGATCACCGCGCTCAGCGCTTCGGACGCATCCCAGTCCTCCAGGTCTGGATCGTCACGGTAGACTGCGGCGATGGCAAACTCGATGTTCTGCAAAAGGTCCAGATGTGCTTCTGTCCACTCGTCCATAGGCGTCTCCGTAATGGTTACTCAGTCCGAACCCGCGTGCCCGGTAGACTCCAGGCGGGCCGCGTACTTGTGCAAAACTCCTTCCAGCGATTGCTCCAGATCAACGCCGCAGCTATCGGCCAGGGCAGCCAAGACATACAGGGCATCGCCCAACTCATCCGCCAGTTCAGGCGTGGGAGCGAATGGACGCTGCCCGTAGTCCGTGGACTTGAGCACTTCTTTGGCCACCTCGCCCACCTCGGAAACCAGGTCCAAAGCATGGGTCTCTGGAGTGTGAAGTAGCCCGTGTTGCCGCACAAAATCGCGTACCACCTCCTGGAAGCGGGGCTGATGCAGCGGACTTTTGAAGCCGCTGCCGGTCAGCGGGACGACGGTGATCTCGTCCGCGCCGATGACCGGTCGCAAGTGGGCCAGGGCAGCGATGGCCACGGCGGACGTCGGCTCGACGTACAGCCCACGCTGGGCCAGAGCGTCGCGGCCGGCCAGGGTCTCCTCGTCTGGTACAGCCAACACCTGCCCACCGGTCTCCCGAACCGCGGCCAGAATCTCCTGTCCGCGCAGTGGCCGGGCGATGCGCACGCCCTCGGCTACAGTTGCGCCTTCCTCAACAATGATCGGCTCCGCGTTGCCCTGGATGAATGCGGCGTGGAGCGGTGCGCACGGTTGGGCCTGCACTGCGAACAGGCGCGGGAGGCGGGTAATCAGACCAGCTTGCTTCAGGTCGCGGAAGCCACGGTAGATGCCCAACAACAGCGTGCCGTGGCCCGCCGGGAGGACTACGTTGTCGGGCACGCGGCGGCCCAATTGCTCCCACAGCTCGTAGGCGATGGTTCTCAGCCCGGCCAGACCCAAAGGGTTGTAGTAATGGCTGGCGTAGTATGCCCCCTCTGCGGCCGCCTCTTGTACCGCACGGGCCGCGTTCTCTCTGGGGCCAGGCACACGGACCAACTGCGCACCGAAGGCGGCAATCTGCGCCTGCTTGGCCGGCGAAGCGTGCGCCGGGACGAACACCGTGCAGGCAATTCCGGCGCGCGCGGTGTAGGCGGCCAGACTGGCTCCGGCATTACCCGACGAATCCTCCGCTACCTTCTGCACCCCCAGCGCGCGGAGGACGCTGACCAACACCGCCGTGCCCCGGTCCTTGAAAGAGCCGGTGGGTGAGAGGTACTCCACCTTGCAATGGAAGCGCAATCCATCGAGTTCGGCTTCCACCAGCGGAGTCGTCACCTCACCCAGGGTGACCGGCGTCGCATTCTCCGGCAGGGGCAGCGTGGCCCGGTAACGCCACAAACCGGGAGCGGAAGAGTCCACGGTCGCCGGATCGAAACCGGGCAAGCCGGCGACGTCGAAAGCGCCACCGCATTCACAACGCCACCGTCGGGTGTCGAGGGGGTAAGTCCGATTGCAGAGCGTACATCGCAGGTTCATGTCTATTCTCTCGTTTGGTGGGATGTCTCGCAGGGCAGAATTATAGCACAAATACCCCGATAGCTCAAGACGCGAGGGGGGCGATGGTGACCCTCCCACGGATTCCAAGCCTGCCCTACCTGAGCTTGTCCCAAATGCGCCACGCGCCCCTCGCTGTTGTTGCCTGTGTGGACAAGTGTGGTATAATGTATCCGAAATTGTCGCGGACGAAAACGCGAGCACTTCGACCAGTCACCAGACCAGAAAGAAGAAGGGAGAAGAACCGTGGCTATCCACCTGTATCTATCAATGATACCCGAAGCACTGATTGCCTCCATGTTGACACCCGAAGAATTCGGGGTCTACTATGCAGTTGGGACCAGGAAGAAGGCACGCGGACAAGCCATCTTCTTTGAGCTTGATCCGGATTTCCGGCACGATTTCTTCCGCATCGAAGAGGGCATCCGGCGTTGCGTGCCCCACGAGGACGGAAGCCCGAAACGCTCCATCTACATCTCCGTCTATCGCGTGTTGGAGCATGTCCCCTTAGACGTCATTCAAAAGCTCTATCTCGTAACCCAGGACGGGCGGGTGCTGGGTCTGGACTCGAGCGAGAATATCCCCGAAAACTCGGCGAAATTGCACCTCTACCAGGAGATCGCGCCCGTGCACCCCCGTGTAGTCAGCACGCTGGGCCCCCGCGAGTTCTATGAGCTTATTGTCAAAAGTCCAACCAGTCTCCTCTCTCTACCGGCGGTTTGTTTCGTGGAGCTGCGGCTGGGCGAATTGGCCGAGGATCCTGAATACGGCGCTGTGCGAGACCTGCCTTACTCCAACATTGACCATCTGCGTCAATGTCTGGTGGACCTGAGCACCAAGACCGTCCATACTAAAATGGTTGACCGCATCCATCCGGCCTCGTTTCCGTACCGCATGATTAAAAATGGGATCTTCGTGGGAAATAAAGAACAGCTTCTTTACTTTCCTCTGCCATCGCAGGAGGAATTGCGGGCCAAGCATTATCGCTGGTGGCGTTCTGCCAACATGTAACACCGTTCACGCTTCACGTATCCCTTATAATTTGGAGGAACAACAGCAATGCCAACATCTCAGATCTGGATTTTTATCACTATCCTGGCGGGAGCCGTTTCAGTTGGAGTAGCAGCCTGGCTATACGGTTGGGTCCATCGGCAAGATGCCGGATCCGAACGGGCTCAGGAGGTAGCCTCCTGGATTCGGGAGGGGGCGACGGCCTATCTGCGCCGTCTCTACCTGGCGCTCACCCTCGTCGCCGTTGGGCTGGGGGTCATTATTGCCATTGTGTTCAGCTTTGACATCGAGCATCTGGGTACGGAGGCGGTAAATATTGACCCGCTGCGCGGCGGTACGACGGCCCTGGCTTTTGTAGCTGGGGCGATATGTTCTGCCCTGGCCGGGTACATGGGCATGTCGGTCGCCGTGGCCGCTAATGTGCGAAGTGCGACGGCGGCAAATGAGAGTATCAATCAAGCTTTCAAAGTGGCTTTCTATGCCGGCTCGGTGATGGGCCTGGCCATGGTTGGCCTGGCGGTCATCGGTATGAGCACGATTTACCTGATTACCGGCGACCCCGAGATCGTCCTCGGCTTCAGCTTCGGGGCATCTACACTGGCCTTGTTGGCCAAAGCGGGTGGCGGGATCTACACCAAGACGGCTGACATTGCAGCCGATTTGGTGGGCAAGATCGAGGTCGGCATCCCGGAAGATGACCCCCGCAACCCGGCCGTGGTCGCCGACAACGTTGGTGATAACGTCGGCGACGTGGCTGGCATGGGAGCAGACATTTTCGACAGTTACGTGGCCAGTGCGGTAGCCGTCATGCTGCTGGGTGTCTCACTCTTTGCAGGTGACTCTGCTCTGCAAATCAAATATGTCGTGTTCCCCCTGATCTTGTGTACACTGGGCATCGTCGCCTCGCTCATCGGTATCCAGCTCGTGCGCGTGGGCAAAGATGGCAAGCCGGGCCAGGCTCTCAACAGAGGGACGATCTTCACCTGCGTGATCTTCGGCGTGCTGGCTACGGCCATCGTATTGCTGGGCAACTATAACATCGGTGTGTTGTGGGCTACGCTGGCCGGGCTTGTCACCGGGGTCGTAATCGGCCTGACTTCTGATTACTTCACCTCCTCGGAACACCGGCCGGTGCTCGAGACGGCCCGTGTCTCCAGCTCCGGATCGGCTATCAACATCATCACCGGCTTCAGCTATGGGTTAGTCAGCATCGTTCCCTCGATCATCGGCATTGCCCTGGCGACGCTGATCTCCTATCATCTGGCAGAACGTTTTGGGATAAGCGGCATATACGGCGTGGGCATTAGCGCGGTGGGGATGTTAGCCGTCAGTGGTATGATCGTTTCCGCGGACGCTTACGGCCCCATCGTGGACAACGCGCGAGGCATCGCCGAAATGGCTGGAATGTCGCAGAAGGTCATTGACACGGCCGACGTGCTCGATGCAGCCGGTAACACGGCCAAAGCTATCACCAAGGGTTTCGCCATCAGCGCTGCTGCACTTACCGTCCTGGCGCTCTTTGCAGCTTACGCGGAGGTAGTGAAGACGAGGGGAGTGGAGCTGGCCATCAGCCTGCGAGATCCGATGGTTATCGTGGGCGTACTGCTAGGGGCGATGACGCCGCCATTGTTCAGCGCGCTGACCATGCTATCGGTCACGAACAATGCCTTCAAGATGATTGAGGAGATCCGCCGCCAATTCCACGAACGTCCCGGCATCCTGGCGGGCACCGAAAAGCCCGACTATGCGACCTGCGTGGACCTGGCCGCTCAGGGTGCACTGATGTCTCTGGTGATACCGGCCTTCCTGGCCGTCGTTTTCCCCATCCTGGTGGGCTTCATTCTGGGCCCCGAGGCCCTGGGTGGGTTTCTGGGGGGGAGTATCTTCACCGGCGTTATTTTCGCGCTGCTGATGTCCAACGCTGGCGGGCTGTGGGACAACGCCAAGAAGTTCATCGAATCAGGAGAGTACGGCGGCCCTGGCTCTGACGCGCACAAGGCCAGCATCGTGGGCGATACCGTCGGCGACCCGTTCAAAGATACGGCCGGCCCTTCCCTGAACACGCTCATTACCGTGATGTCCCTGGTGTCTTCCCTGTTCGCTCCGATCATCGCTGCATTCCACGTGTTCTAGCGCTGTGTCCAGGTTGTTTCAACGGCCTGTCGTGGGGAATTCCCCCTCTCCCGTCGTCCTGAGCAGGGACGAAGGACGAACGGGAGAGGGGGGCAGGGGGTGAGGGCCATACCCTACTCAAACTAAAGCTTTGTTCTGTAAAATAGCACTGAAGGAGAGAGGATACGATGGAGGAACGCGGGCTTGACGTGAAAGCGATGCTCAGCCACCTGCCACGGGTGGGGATTGCCCATCTGCCCACCCCGCTGGAGGAGATGCCCCGTCTGAGCAGGGCACTGCGCGGTCCCCGGCTGTTCATCAAACGTGACGACCAAACGGGCCTGGCCACGGGCGGCAATAAGACCCGCAAACTGGAGTTCCTCGTCGCCGACGCCCTGGCCCAGCAGGCTACTACCCTGATCACCACGGGCGCGGCGCAGTCCAATCACTGCCGGCAGACGGCCGCTGCCGCAGCCAAATTCGGCCTGCGCGCCGTGCTCGTCCTCAGCGGGGAGCCGCCGGACGACTGGACCGGCAATCTCTTGCTGGATACCCTGCTAGGAGCCGAGGTGCGTTGGACCAGGGGGCGCGAGCGCGAGGACGTGATGGCCGAGGTGGCAGAAGAGGAGCGGATGGCCGGACGGGTGCCCTACATCGTCCCCTACGGCGCTTCAAATGCCATCGGGGCGACGGGATACGTAGCGGCCCTGGCCGAGCTGGTGGAGCAGTTGACGGAGCGGAGCTTGCAGGTGCAGCGCATTGTGTTCGCCTCCAGTTCCGGCGGCACTCAGGCCGGGCTGGTGGTAGGCGCGAAAGCTTTTGGCTTCAGCGGGCGCATCGAGGGCATCAGCGTGGACAAGACCAGGCCCGTCCTGCGGGAAACGGTGCTCCGTCTGGCGGCCAAAACGGCAGCGCGCGTGGGGTTGCGTTCCACCTTCACACCGATGGAGATTACCATCCGCGACGAGTACCTGGGTGAGGGATATGGTATCATGGGCGATGCCGAGCGAGAGGCTATCCGCCTGGTGGCCCAGACCGAGGGCAT